>NZ_JBYCKL010000009.1:0-65089 GCF_057473365.1 Halomonas sp. TH-94 | reverse complement strand
GGAAGGCGTATTCTACTCAAGCGCCGGAGTTTGTCAACTCTCTTCGCCACCGTCACCGGAGTGACCCTGGTCGCGAAGCCCCGTCTGGCGGGCGTCGTTTAGAGCCCCCTTAGGGCCTCTAGCGAGTGGGGCGCATTCTACCGAATTCGCCGTGGGCGTCAAGCGTGAATTTTGCGAAGCGATTCGAAAAATCCAAATCAGGACAACCACTTACCACTCTATCCACCGCCTGCAACGTTGCCCGTCACCGGCAGCGGATGCGTACTTTACGGCTAACTCGGCGGGTACGCAACCCACCGCGTCAAAAAAATATAGCTCAGCTGGCATAAGCTATCCATGACCGCCGTCAATTTTTCTCTCCAGCCCCACATCCGGTGTCTGCGGCGCCCTGCTCAGATGACGAAAAGGTCGATGAATCGATGTACCGGCATTGCCTCTAGGCCCTCCTGGTCACTGCATAGTTGGAAGATGCTTTCGCAGCGTTTGGCCGGCAATCGCGTCGTCAGGTTACGCCGGAACTTCTCCTCGAGGACCGGAATGCCTTCCTCCCGCCGTCGGCGATGCCCGATGGGGTACTCCACCTCGATGCACTCAGTCGCTCCGCCATCGTTGAAGAAGACCTGAATGGCGTTGGCAATGGAACGCTTGTCAGCCGCCAGATAATCCTCGCTGTAGCGCGGCTCCTCGACGACCACCATCTTCGATCTGAGCGTATCGATCAGCGGATGCTGGCGATGAAAATCATCCTCGTAGTGCTCGGCAGTCAGATCCCCGAAGATCAGCGGCACAGCCACCATGTACTGCAGGCAGTGATCACGGTCCGCCGGATTGGCCAGCTCCCCTTCCTTGGAGATGATGCGAATGGCCGATTCGTGGGTGGTGATGACGATACGCTCGATCTCTTCCAGACGCTCCTTGACCTGAGGGTGCAGCCGCACCGCCGCTTCACACGCGGTTTGGGCATGAAATTCGGCCGGGAAGGCGATCTTGAAGAGGATGTTCTCCATCACGTAGGTGCCAAACTCGCGCTGAAAGCGAAACGTCCGCTCCCCCTCCGACTTGATCTTCTGGTCCTTGTTGGTCTTGGAGAAAAGCACGTCATAAAACCCCCATTGGGGAGCGCTGAGCACCCCGGGAATACCCATCTCGCCACGCAGGGCGATATCGGCCAGGCGCACACCGCGTGAAGTGGCATCCCCCGCTGCCCAGCTCTTGCGTGAGCCGGCATTGGGCGCATGACGATAGGTCCGCAGACTTTGGCCATCGGCCCAGGCATGCGAAAGGGCTGAAAGCAGCTGCTCGCGATCCGCCCCCATCAAATCAGCGGCTACTGCGGCAGAGGCAACCTTGACCAACACCACATGATCCAGGCCGACACGATTGAAGGAATTCTCCAACGCCAGTACACCCTGAATCTCATGGGCCTTTATCATTGCCTCGAGCACATCGCGAACGGTCAGTGGCGGCTCTCCCCGCGCGACTTTCTTCTGCGAGAGATGATCGGCTACGGCGAGGATGGCACCGAGATTGTCGGAGGGATGCCCCCACTCGGCGGCAAGCCAAGTGTCATTGTAATCGAGCCAGCGAATGGTGCAGCCGATGTCCCAGGCGGCCTTGACCGGATCCAGATGAAACGACGTGCCAGGTACCCGGGCACCATACGGCACCACGGTACCTTCAACCAGCGGCCCCAGGTGCTTGGTGCATTCGGGGAAGCGCAGTGCCAACAGACCGCAACCCAGGGTATCGATCAGGCAATTTCGCGCCGTATCCAGCGCTTCGTCACTCTCGATTCTATAGTCGAGCACGTAGTCCGCAATCTTATGCAGCTCTGTATCGTAGTCGGGGCGGACGTTGCTTTCGGCGGTGGCGCTCATGCTTCCTCCTGTCGCAGGCTCGGTGGGGGCAACCTTCACTATAGGAAACGCCCCGAGCCTTGCGACTCGGGGCGAAGATTGAGTGCGTTCTTCTTATCTAAAAAGCATCGCCTGGAACGCGCACCCAGCCCTCCATCAATACCCGAGCGCTACGACTCATCACTGCCTTGGTTGCCGTCCACTGCCCTGCCACCTGGGACGCTTCCGCCCCTACCCGCAGGGTCCCGGAGGGATGGCCGAAGTGCACCGAGTTACGCTCACCGCCACCCGCGGCCAGATTGACCAAGGTGCCGGGAACCGCCGCCGCCGTGGCGATGGCAACAGCCGCGGTACCCATCATGGCGTGGTGCAGCTTGCCCATGGAGAGTGCGCGCACGACGAGATCGATATCGCCGGCCTTGATCGCCTTGCCGCTGGAAGCCATGTAATCCGCCGGCGGCGCGACGAAGGCGACCTTGGGCGTATGCTGACGCTCGGCGGCCTCGGCGACATCCTTGATCAGCCCCATGCGTACGGCAGCGTGCGCGCGAATGGCTTCGAACATGGCCAATGCCTTGGTATCGCCGTTGATTGCTTCCTGCAGCTCGGTACCGGTGTAGCCAATCGGCGCTGCATCGACGAAGACTGTCGGGATACCGGCGTTGATCATGGTGGCCTCGAGCACACCCACGCCCGGCACCTCCAACTGGTCGACAAGGTTACCGGTAGGGAACATGGAACCTTCCGCGTCAGCCGGGTCCATGAATTCCACCGCCACCTCAGCGGCCGGGAAGGTCACGCCGTCGAGCTCGAAATCGCCGGTCTCCTGTACTTCGCCATTGGTGATGGGTACCCGCGAAACGATGGTCTTGGCGATATTGGCCTGCCAGATGCGCACCGTGGCGACGCCGTTTTCGGGAATGCGCGAGGAATCTACCAGGCCATTGCTGATGGCGAAGGGACCCACGGCGGCAGAGAGATTGCCGCAATTGCCGCTCCAGTCGACGAACGGCTTGTCGATGGAGACCTGCCCGAAGAGGTAGTCGACGTCATGGTCGGGGCTTGCGCTTTTCGAAAGGATGACCGTCTTGCTGGTGCTGGAAGTGGCCCCGCCCATGCCGTCGATCTGCTTCTGGTAGGGGTCGGGACTGCCGATCACTCGCAGCAACAATGCGTCGCGGGCCGGGCCGGGCTTCTGCGCCGACTCGGGCAGGTCGTCCAGGCGGAAGAAGACGCCCTTGCTGGTGCCACCGCGCATATAGGTAGCGGGAATTTTGACTTGAGGAACGTTTGCCATGGAATTCGTTTCCTGGAGGGACGGAAAACCCCCGACGATGGCGCCGGGGTATTCTCACAACGTGTTGTCAGGCCGTCGCTTCTGCCTCGGATTCGAGGAAGTCCTGAGCAAAGCGCTGCAGTACCCCGCCGGCGGAATAGACGGACACCTCTTCGGCGGTATCCAGCCGACACAGTACCGGCACACGCTCGCTGTCGCCGTTGGCGCGATGAATCACCAGAGTCAGGGTTGCCCCGGGCGAGGGCTTGCCCTCCACGTCATAAGTCTCGGTGCCATCGAGTTTCAACGTGTGGCGCGTGGTGCCTTCCTGGAACTGCAGAGGCATCACGCCCATACCCACCAGGTTGGTGCGGTGAATGCGCTCGAAGCCCTCGGCAACGATCGCTTCGACGCCCGCCAGCGCCACCCCCTTGGCCGCCCAGTCGCGCGAGCTGCCCTGGCCGTAGTCCGCCCCGGCGATCACGATCAGCGGCTGGCCGCGCTCCATGTAGGTTTCGATGGCTTCCCACATACGCGTCACCTTGCCTTCCGGCTCGATGCGCGCCAGCGAGCCTTGAATCACTTCTCCCTTGTCGTCGCGTACCATCTCGTTGAACAGCTTGGGATTGGCGAGCGTGGCGCGCTGGGCGGTGAGGTGGTCGCCGCGGTGAGTGGCGTAGGAGTTGAAGTCCTCCTCCGGCAGGCCCATCTTGGCCAGGTACTCCCCCGCTGCGCTGTCCAGCATGATGGCGTTGGACGGCGACAGATGGTCTGTGGTGATGTTGTCCGGCAGGATCGCCAGCGGCCGCATGCCCTTCAGCCCCTTCTCACGCGCCATGTTGCCCTCCCAGTACGGCGGGCGGCGGATGTAGGTGCTCTGCGGCCGCCAATCGTAGAGCGGGCTCTTGGCCTCTTCCACTTCATCCAGATTGAACATCGGGATGTAGACCTGCTTGAACTGCTCCGGCCTGACGTACTGGCCGACGATGGCATCGATCTCTTCGTCGGCGGGCCACAGATCCTTAAGCGTGACGGGATTGCCATCCTGGTCGTAGCCGAGCGCATCCTTCTCGATGTCGAAGCGCACGGTGCCGGCAATGGCATAGGCCACCACCAGCGGCGGCGAGGCCAGGAACGCCTGCTTGGCGTAGGGGTGTATACGGCCGTCGAAGTTGCGGTTGCCGGAGAGTACCGCAGTGGCATAGAGATCGCGGTCAATGATCTCCTGCTGAATCTCCGGGCGCAGCGCGCCGGACATGCCGTTGCAGGTGGTACAGGCGTAGGCGACGATACCGAAGCCGAGCTTCTCCAGCTCGGGCAGCAGTCCCGCCTCTTCCAGGTAGAGACGAGCGACCTTGGAGCCAGGGGCAAAAGAGGACTTCACCCAGGGCTTGCGTACCAACCCAAGCTCATTGGCCTTCTTCGCCACCAGTCCCGCCGCCACGACGTTGCGCGGATTGGAGGTATTGGTACAGCTGGTGATGGCGGCGATGATCACCGCGCCGTCGGGCATCCTGCCGGCCTTCTCCTCGGCCAGCGCCAGTTCCAGGTTGGCGGCGATGCCGCGCTCGGCCAGCGCCGAGGTCGGCAGGCGGCGATGGGGGTTGGAGGGGCCTGCCATGTTGCGCTCGACGGTGGAGAGGTCGAAGGTCAGCACCCGTTCGTACTGCACGTTCTTCAGGCTGTCGGCCCAAAGCCCGACGGTCTTGGCATAGTTCTCGACCAGCGCCACCTGCTCCGGCTCGCGGCCGGTGATGGTCAGGTAGTCGGTGGTCTGCTCGTCGATGTAGAACATCGCGGCGGTGGCGCCATATTCCGGCGTCATGTTGGAAATGGTAGCGCGGTCGCCGATGGTGAGGCTGTCGGCACCTTCACCGAAGAACTCCAGATAGGCGCCTACTACCCGCTCCTGACGCAGGAACTCGGTGATCGCCAGCACGATGTCGGTGGCGGTGATGCCGGGCTGGCGCTTGCCGGTCAGCTCCACGCCGATGATGTCGGGCAGGCGCATCATCGAGGGGCGGCCGAGCATGACGGTTTCCGCCTCCAGACCGCCAACGCCGATGGCGATGACGCCCAGACAGTCGATGTGGGGCGTGTGGCTGTCGGTACCCACGCAGGTGTCGGGATAGGCGACGCCATCGCGCGCCTGGATCACCGGCGACATCTTCTCCAGATTGATCTGGTGCATGATGCCGTTGCCGGCGGGGATTACATCGACGTTCTTGAATGCGGTACGCGTCCAGTCGATGAAGTGGAAGCGATCCTCGTTGCGGCGATCCTCGATGGCGCGGTTCTTGTCGAACGCCTGGGGGTCGTCGCCGCCGCACTCCACGGCAAGGGAGTGATCGACGATCAACTGGGTCGGTACCACCGGGTTGACCTTGGCCGGGTCGCCGCCCTTCTCGGCGATGGCGTCACGCAGGCCGGCAAGATCCACCAGCGCCGTCTGGCCGAGAATGTCATGGCACACCACTCTGGCGGGATACCAGGGGAAGTCCAGATCGCGCTTGCGCTCGATCAGCTGTTTCAAGGCATCGGTGAGCAGCTCCGGCTCGCAGCGGCGCACCAACTGCTCGGCAAGAACGCGGGAGGTATAGGGCAAGGTGTCATAGGCGCCGGGTTGAATCTCCTCGACGGCCGCACGCACGTCGAAGTAGTCCAGCTCGGTGCCGGGTAGCGATTTGCGGTATTGAGTATTCATGAGTCGACGGTCTTCGCGTGGTGTTGGGTCGGGTATGACGAAAGACGGCCCGCAGGCCGCCTTGTGTCGAGAGAGTTCAGTCGCGCTCCTCGAGGGGCACCCACTGGCTCTTTTCCGGGCCGATGTAGTCCGCGCTGGGGCGAATGATGCGGTTGTTGGCACGCTGCTCGAAGACATGGGCACACCAGCCGGTGACACGCGAACAGACGAAGATCGGCGTGAACAGCTTGGTGGGAATGTCCATGAAATAGTAGGCGCTGGCGTGGAAGAAATCGGCATTGCAGAACAGCTTCTTCTCGCGCCACATGACGTCCTCGACCCGCACGGAGACCGGATAGAGCACGGTGTCGCCTACGTCCTGCGCCAGCTTTTCCGACCACTCCTTGATTATGGCATTACGCGGATCGGACTCGCGGTAGATCGCGTGACCGAAGCCCATGATCTTCTCCTTGCGCTCGAGCATGCCCATGATCTCGCGCTCGGCTTCCTCGGGAGATTCCCAATTCTCGATCATGTCCATGGCCGCCTCGTTGGCACCGCCGTGCAGCGGACCGCGCAGCGACCCGATGGCGCCAGTCACGCAGGAGTGCATGTCGGACAGCGTCGAGGCACACACGCGAGCAGTGAAGGTCGAGGCGTTGAACTCATGCTCGGCATAGAGAATCAGCGAAACGTTCATTACCCGGGCATGCAGCTCGGAGGGCGCTGCACCACGCAGGAGATGCAGGAAGTGAGCGCCTACCGACTCGTCGTCAGTCTCGGTCTCGATGCGCACGCCATCGTGGCTGAAGCGGTACCAGTAGCAGATGATCGACGGCAGCACCGCCAGCAGGCGGTCGGAAACGTCCTGCTGCTCGTCGAAGCTCGCCTCGGTTTCGAGGTTGCCGAGCATCGAGGCCCCGGTGCGCATTACATCCATGGGGTGGGCGCTGGCCGGGATCTGTTCGAGCACGGTCTTGAGCGCCTCCGGCAAGCCGCGCAGGCCCTTGAGCTTGGTGACGTAGGCGTCGAGCTCGGCCTGATTGGGCAGCTTGCCCTTGAGCAGCAGGTAGGCCACTTCCTCGAAGCGCGCCTTCTCGGCCAGCTCTTTGATGTCATAGCCACGATAGGTCAGGCCGGAGCCGGTCTTTCCAACGGTACACAGCGCCGTGCTGCCTGCGCTCTGGCCACGCAACCCCGCACCAGCGATGGGTTTATCTGCCATGTCGAGTCTCCTTGGTCTGTCGTTGTCTTGTCGTCCAACTGGCCTGGCTCAGGCGTCAGAGCCGTTCTCGGCAATCTTGTTTTCCACGAACAGCGCATCGAGCTTCTGCTCGAAGGCGTGATAATTGAGAAAGTCATAGAGCTCGTCGCGAGTCTGCATGAGCTCGACCACATCACGCTGATGCCCCTGGGCATGGATGCTCTGATAAACCTTGAGCGCCGCTGCGTTCATGGCGCGGAAGGCTGACAGCGGGTAGAGCACCATGCGACAGCCCACCTCGGCGAGCTCCTGCTGGCTGAACAGCGGCGTGGCACCGAACTCGGTGATATTGGCCAGAATCGGCGCGTCGACCCGCTCGCAAAAGGCGCGATAGTCGTCGAGGGTATGTACCGCCTCGGCGAAAATGGCATCGGCGCCCGCCTCGATGCAGGCGTTGGCGCGCTCGATGGCGGCATCGAGCCCCTCCTTCTGGAAGGCGTCGGTACGCGCGATCAGGTAGAAGTCCGGATCGATGCGAGCGTCGGCAGCGGCTTTGATGCGATCGACCATCTCCTGCTTGGAGACGATTTCCTTGTTGGGGCGGTGCCCACAGCGCTTCTGCGCCACCTGGTCCTCGATATGCACCGCAGCCACGCCGGCACGCTGCATCTCCTTGACGGTGCGCGCGATATTGAAGGCGCCGCCCCAGCCGGTATCGATATCGACCAGCAGCGGCAGATCGGTGGCGCCGCAGATACGATGAGCGTCCTGGACAACGTCATTCATGGTGGTCATGCCCAGGTCGGGCAAGCCGAAGGAGGCATTGGCCACGCCGCCGCCAGAGAGATAGATCGCCTGATGGCCGACCCGCTCGGCCATCATCGCGGTATAAGCATTGATGGTGCCGAGGATGGGTAACGGGCGATTGGCCTCGAGTGCGGCACGGAAGCGTGCGCCGGGCGTCGATTGGGTCATGGTTATGTCCTCTTGTGATCCGAGCAGACCTCAGACGGGCGCCTCGGCTTGCTGCTTGAGAATGGCGGAATAGCGGTCGACCACATTGGCCCGGGATGCGCTGACATGGCGTCGCATCAATAGCTCGGCCAGTTCGGCGTCGCCGGCTTCTATGGCATCGACGATACGATGGTGCTCGACGAAGGCCCGCTGCGGGCGTGTACCGCTGGCGCTGAACTGGGTGCGATATAGACGCACCAGGTAATAGAGGTCGTCGCACAGCATGGTCATCAGCATGCGGTTGTGGCTGCCCTGGACGATACGATAGTGAAAGTCCAGATCCCCTTCGCGCTGATAATAGGCTTCACCGCTTTTCAGATCGGCCTGTCGCTCATGCAGCGCCAGCACATCGCGTAGCCCGGCGATTTCATCACGGGTCATGTGCTCCGCAGCCAGTCGCGCGGCCATGCTTTCCAAGGCCTCACGCACGTCGAACAGCTCCAGGAGTTCCTTCATGGAGAGCTTGACCACACGCGCTCCCACATGAGGCACTCGTTCGATCAGGCGGTGCGCTTCGAGGCGACGCATTGCCTCGCGCAACGGACCGCGAGAAATGCCATAGGCTTTGGACAGACCAGGCTCGGTGATCTTGCTACCCGGTGCCAGCTTGCCGCGGACGATGGCATCCTGCAGTTCGTGGAAGACCCGTTCCGCCAGGGTTCGAACTTCCGGAGACGTCTGTTCTGATGCGACTGAGTTCATGGCAATTGTCGACAATTAAGGAATGAAGAGACTTTAGACATTGCCCCAGTGCGGGTCAACCTCACCACAGCCGCCATTTCCTACGCCTTTGGTTGTAGACAATGGCGCCTTACCGAGACTCGATGTCGACAATCACCTCAACGTTGACGGTAAAGTCGTTATCAGAACAAGGACCCTCACGACAAAAGCGTCACCACCCCCTAGAATGAGTCGCCTGTTTCGAAAGGCCCCCCCTGATGATAGCGATTCTCGAGATAACGCCCCTGCCCTACGGTGAAGATCCACTGGCCTATTTCCAGGCGCTGCGCGACCTTCCCGGGGCCGTCCTGCTCGACAGCGGCAAGCCTGCCGCCCCGGGCGGGCGCTATGACATCATCAGTTGCGACCCCGTGTCGGTCATCACGGTCGACGGGCAGGGTGTGGTCCGCATAGATGACGAGGTGCAGCATGGCCTCAATCCTTTCCTAGCGCAGCAGGCCTTGCTGGATAGCCTGACGCACGAACTCCCCCATAGTGACCTGCCCTTTCTCGGCGGCCTGATAGGCTACTGGGGCTACGACCTGGGGCGCACCCTCGAGCCGGTCGGGCAGTCGGCAAGGCAGGTGGTGTCCCTCCCGGACAGTCGTGCGGGACTATACGACTGGGCGCTGATTCAGGATCATCAACGGCATGAAAGCTGGCTTGTGGCCACGCCCGAGAGACGCATACAGGTACTCGGCTGGCTAAAACGCAATGTCGCCCCCCTAGGCGACTTCCAACTGCTCGCCCCTTTCGAAGGAGAAATGGACCGCGACGGCTATGCACGGCGATTTTCCGCCGTTCAGCATTACATCCGCGCTGGCGACTGCTATCAGATCAACCTGGCTCAACGGTTCAGTGCGCCGTTCAGCGGTGATCTCTGGAATGCTTACCTGCGCTTGCGCCAAGCCACGCCGACGCCGTTTGCCGGCTATATGTCATGGACAACAAGCCAGGGCCGACAGGCCATCCTGTCACTCTCCCCGGAACGCTTCCTGCACTGCGATTCCGACGGCCATATCGAAACTCGGCCGATCAAAGGCACGCGACCTCGAGGGGGCACACCGGAAGAGGATGACAAGCTGGCCAGAGAGCTGACCGAAAGCCTCAAGGACCGTGCCGAGAACGTGATGATCGTGGACCTGCTGCGCAATGACCTGGGACGCGTATGCCGACCGGGCAGCGTACGGGTACCGCAGCTCTGCGGGCTAGAGAGCTACGCCAACGTGCACCACCTGGTCAGTATCGTGTGCGGCGAACTGGCGGCGGGAAAGCGGCCGCTGGATCTGCTGGCGGCCGCTTTTCCCGGCGGTTCGATCACCGGTGCGCCCAAGGTGCGGGCCATGCAGATCATCGATGAGCTGGAGCCCAGCCGGCGTAGTGTCTATTGCGGCAGCCTGGGCTTCGTCGACGTGCGGGGCAATATGGACACCTCCATCGCCATTCGCACCGCGGTCGCAGATGACGAGAGGATCCATCTTTGGGGCGGTGGCGGATTGGTCGCCGATTCCGCTGTCGAAGCGGAGTACGTCGAAACCCTCGACAAGATTCGCCACCTCATGCAGGCATTGACGGCTCACGGTTTGGAATAAGCCGCACCGATTTACCGCTCATTTGGCTATATTTATCCAATGAAACGATATTGGGGTCCGCTCTGTCGCCTTTGATAGGGTATGGCCAACGCCGTCAACGACCCCGGAGCCATAATGGCAGACCTCGATACCATCAATCAGGAACTCGGCAACGACCCGAGCGCGCTGATTCGCTGGGCTCTCACCCAGGGCCAGCGCCCCATCGTCACCACCAACTTTCGCCCCTTCGAGGCGGTGATCCTGCACATGGTGATACAGCAGCAACCTGACATCCCCGTGGTGTGGATGGACCACGGCTACAACACCGATGCGACCTACCGTTTCGCCGATGCGCTGGTCGAACGCCTGAATCTCAACCTGATCAGCTACCTGCCGCGGCGTACCCGGGCACATCGTGAAGCACTGGAAGGCTCCATGCCGGGTATCGACGACCCCCGCCACGAGGCCTTCACCCAGGAGGTCAAGCTGGAGCCGTTCGAACGCGCCCTGCGAGAGATGGCGCCAGACGTCTGGTTCACGGCACTGCGTGCCGAAGATACCCCGGAGCGTGCCCGCATGGCACCGGTCAGTCGTAACGCCAGCGGCCTGCTCAAGGTGTCACCCCTGCTGCACTGGAGTGCCAAGGAGCTGTATGGCTATCTGCAGCAGCACGACCTCCCCAACGAGTTCGACTACTTCGACCCCACCAAGGTGGAAGCGAAGCGCGAGTGCGGCCTGCACCTGCAACACTGAGCTTTCCCCCATACCTACCTAGCGGACCGACCCAGACACGGTCCGCTTTTTTTGCTGCGGGACCCGTGCGCAGGCCCGGCTGCCGGCAGAGTGCTTAGCGCATCGGCAGCGCAATGTCCTTGAACAGTTCGGCTTCGTGTCGTGGCCCGGCGGCAAGGGCGGCATCGACCAGGTCGCGGTCGAGATGACCAGCGAATCCCTTGACGAAATCATACATGTAGCCGCGCATGAAGGTGCCACGACGAATTCCGATCTTGGTCACCGAGCTTTCGAATAGATGCCCGGCCTCCAGGGCCACGAGGTCATCATCGAGCGCTTCGTCGTAAGCCATGTGGGCGACGATCCCGACACCCAGGCCCAACCGCACATAGGTCTTTATGACATCGGCATCGGCCGCAGTGAGCACCACATTGGGAGTCAGGCCATCGGCGCGGAAGGCGTCATCGAGCTGTGAGCGGCCGGTAAAACCGAATACGTAGGTTACCAGCGGCTGCTCCGCCAGGCGCTCGAGGGTCAGTTCACCGCCATCCGCCAAGGGGTGGCCCCGCGGTACCAGTACGCAGCGGTTCCAGCAATAGCAAGGCAGCAGCACCAGATCGTTGAACAGTTCCAACGATTCGGTGCAGATGGCAAAGTCTGCCATACCGTCGCTGACCATCTGGGCGATCTGTTTTGGCGTTCCCTGCTGCATATGGAGAGCGACGTCGGGATACTTGCGAGTGAACTCACCGATGACCGGGGGCAAGGCGTATCGGGCCTGGGTATGAGTCGTGGCAATGGAAAGGCTGCCCCGCCGCTCGTCGCTGTGCTCCTGGGCGACCTGCTTGATGTTCTCTGCTAACCTCAGCACCTGTCCAGCCAGCTCGACGATGGCTTCCCCCGCCGGCGTGACCCGTGTCAGGTGCTTGCCACTGCGTGCAAATATTTCCACCCCGAGCTCGTCCTCCAGCAAACGTATCTGCTTGGAGATACCGGGCTGAGACGTGAACAGACTCTGGGCGGTCGCCGAGACGTTGAGATTGTGGCGGGTCACTTCCCACACATAGCGCAGCTGCTGTAATTTCATCGTCGACTCGGCTCCCTGATGCCCAGCGAAACATGCTCGATAGCGATTAGTGTTTGGCGTCTAAGTACAAAATAGCATAACGCTAATCACTATCGCGACTGAGGGGAGTTTCGTCGAGGGACAGGCAAGGGGCGACGCGTTTTCCGACAACAATTGGTACACAGCTATAACGAGAGCTGACGAATTCGAGGCATACCACTACAGCACGGCACAAGGAAGCCAGGGAACACGACTAATCTTCATTCAAGAGGGTACAAGACCGGGCGCCGCAGAGGGTATTTGCCAGCGGCACGGCCGACCGCTAACATCTGCCGACCGGATATGCCGATGCATGTCACCCCGATTCGCTCGATGTAGCGCAACGTAACTGGAGAATCACATGGCCAATAACGTCGATGTCACCAATGCCAACTTCGAGCAGGAAGTCCTCAAGGCCGAACAACCCGTGCTGCTGAAGTTCTGGGCTCCCTGGTGCGGCCCCTGCAAGGTCATGGCCCCGGTGATCGACGAGGTTGCCGAAGAACGTTCCGACAGCCTCAAGGTGGTCAGCATCAATGTGGACGACGCACCGGAGATCGCCGCCGAACAGGGCGTACGCGGCGTACCCACCGTGATGCTGTTCAAGTCGGGTTCCAAGGTCGCCTCACTGGTCGGCGCCCAGTCCAAGTCTCAACTGGTGCAG
Organism: Halomonas sp. TH-94; assembly: GCF_057473365.1. Classification (NCBI taxonomy): domain Bacteria; kingdom Pseudomonadati; phylum Pseudomonadota; class Gammaproteobacteria; order Oceanospirillales; family Halomonadaceae; genus Halomonas; species Halomonas sp. TH-94. Next base: position 52,264 of record NZ_JBYCKL010000009.1, on the reverse strand, counting down.
TTCATCGACCAGAACGGCTGATAGCCCCCAAGCCTTACTCCTCGTCTCGCCCCGGCCCCGGCCGGGGCGATGTCATTGGAGCACGGCGAGAAGCGTCCGGCTCATCCGAAGAGGTATGCTGCGTACCATCCGGCGCGATCCTGTCCGAGATGGGCCGCCTGCCTGGCCCCAGCATATAAGCGATCCAGCGAGTCTGCGGATGGCTGTCCAGGGCGATCTTCAGCGTCATGGTCAGCACCACCGAGAGCAGCATGCCCACCACACCCAGCATCCACCCCCAGACTACCAGTGACAGGAAGGCAACGAATGTCGAGAGGCCCAGGGCGCGACCCATCAGCCGAGGCTCGACCAGGTTGCCCAGTACGAAATTGATTCCCAGGTAGGCCATGGCCAGGCCGAAGGCCTCAACCAGACCGCCGTCTCGGGACACCAGCAGTAGCAGGACCGGTGGCACCGCGGCTATGGCGGAGCCGATGTTGGGGATGTAATTGAGCGCGAAGGCCAGCACGCCCCATAGCAGCGGAAAATCCACGCCTGCCACGACGCAGGCAAGCCAGGCCATGACGCCGGTAAGCAGGCTGACGAAGGTCTTCACCGCCAGATAGCGCTTGAGCGTGACACTGAACTCCTGAAAGCGGCGCAGGCTGGCTTCAGGGTCATCGAGGGCGTAGGCCACCTTGCGGCGAAAATTGAGTGTCTCGAACAGCATGAAGATGACCAGTAGCGCCACCACCATGCTCTGCATCAGCAGGTTGCCCAGGCCGCCGAGCAGGGCCGAGAGCCAGCCCCCTTCATCCTCGCCTTCAACCAGGGCCCCGAGGGTTTCCGGGTTGATGGCAAGGCCCATGGAAGCGAGGCTGTCGAGGATGTTGAGATAATGTTCGTAAAGCCGCCCTTCGATACCCGGCAAGGCTTCGATGAAGGTGCCGAAGGCATTGACCGCCAGCAAACCGACCAGCGAGAGAAAGCCGCCGATCACCAACAGCGTGACAACCACCGCCAGATGCGGCCCGAGCCCCAGTCGTTGAAGTGCATTCACCGGGGAGGTGCAGATCACGGCAATGAAAAGCCCCAACAAGATCGGGATGATCAAATCGGCCCCGGCACGAATGCCGGCTACGATGACGACCAGCGCCGCCAGCGCCAGTGTCAGAGTGAGCGGAAGCCCATAGCGTACATTATCGTCACGGTGCAGCATGCCATCTATCCATGTCTGGCGAGTCCTGCTTATCATGACCCCTAGCGGGCTAGTGCACAAACTTGCCGTCCTGGGCTCGGCCGACTGCCCTACCTGCTCCCCTTGATCTAGTCATCATTGCCGTATGGAGGCTACTGATGTTCACGATGCGTTTACGCTGCCTGTTGCTGGGCGGCCTACTGATGACAGCTCCGCTAATGACGACCGCCACTCTGGCCGATGAGCCGCGCGGTCGATTGGTCGTTCAGGCCGAAGCCCAACTCGATGTGGTACCGGATCGAGCCACGCTCAGCGCCCGACTTTGGGAGCGCACCCCAGCGGTGGCGCAACATGAGGAAGAAACCGATAGCCATGCCCTGCGCGAGGCCAGGGATCGACTGGAGGAGCGGGCAGCAACCTTGATTCAAGCCCTGGAAGAAGCCGGGGTGGAGCGTGACGATATCAGTGCAGGCTCGCTTGCGGTGCAGCCGGAATACGTGTCCCCGCGGCGCAGCGACAGCGAACAGGAACTGCTGGTGCGCACTCGTCTCGAACGCCCTTTCCAGGTTCGGGTCGATGACCTGGAGCGATTGCCGCGACTGCTTGACGCGCTGACCGAGGCTGGCGTCAATGCCATGGATGGCATCACCTACGACCTCACCGATCGCGACGCCGCGACCGACGAGGCACTGGTGATGGCACTGGAAAAGGCAAGCCGCAAGGCCGAGCTGATGGCGCGCACCATGGACGTGACGCTGGGGTCGGTGGCTCATATCAGCGAGACACGCTCACCGATCTACGTACCGCGCATGATGGCGATGAGCGCCGACGCCCGTGAGAGCGCCGGACAGGTCGACTACAGCCCCGGGACGATCGTCATCGAGGCGGGTGTCAGCGTCAGCTGGGAGATCGAGAATTGATGGTGGCGATGCCGCCCAGATAGGGGCGTAGCGCTTCAGGCACGGTGATGGAGCCATCGGCATTCTGATGGTTTTCCATCACCGCAATGAGGCAGCGTCCCACTGCCAGGCCCGAGCCGTTGAGGGTATGCAGCAGCTGCGGCTTCTTCTGCTCGGGATGGCGAAAGCGCGCCTGCATGCGCCGCGCCTGGAAATCCTCACAATTGGACACCGAGGAGATCTCGCGGTAGGTCTGCTGGCTTGGCAGCCAAACTTCCAGGTCGTAGGTCTTGGCCGCCCCGAAGCCCATGTCACCGGTACACAGCGTGACGACGCGATAAGGCAGCTCGAGCGCCTGCAGAATCGCTTCGGCATGACCGCGCATCTCTTCCAAAGCGGCATAGCTTGTCTCGGGCTCCACCAGTTGCACCATCTCGACCTTGTCGAATTGATGCTGACGGATCATGCCTCGGGTATCACGACCGTGAGAACCTGCCTCGCTGCGGAAGCACGGCGTATGGGCAGTGAGCTTCAGCGGCAGTGTTTTGTGATCGAGAATCTCGTCACGGGCAAAGTTGGTCAGCGGCACCTCGGCAGTGGGGATCAGGTGGTAGCTGCGTTCGTCGTCCAGCCGGAACAGATCTTCGCCAAACTTCGGCAGCTGTCCAGTACCGTAGAGTGAGGCCTCGTTGACCATGTAGGGGACATAGCACTCCTCGTAGCCGTGCTCCAGGGTCTGCTTGTCGAGCATGAACTGGGCCAACGCCCGATGCAGCCGGGCGATCTGCCCGCGCATGACAGCGAAGCGCGAACCGGTCAGCTTGGCCGCCAGCTCGAAGTCAAGCTCCCCCTTGAGGCCCCCCAGATCGACGTGGTCGCGCACCTCGAAATCGTATTCACGCGGTGTGCCCCAGCGGTGAAGCTCGACATTGTCCTCTTCGCTGTCGCCTTGTGGCACGCTATCGTGAGGCAGGTTCGGAATGCCGCTGACCAGCGCGTCCCACTCCGCCTGTACTTCGGCGAGCTGATGCTTGGCAGCATCCAGCCTATCGCCCAAGTCGCTTACCTCGTCGAGCAGCGGCTGGATATCCTCGCCGGTGGCCTTGGCCTTGCCGATCGCCTTGGAGCGGGTGTTGCGTTCGTTTTGCAGCGCCTCGGTCTCGGTCTGCAAGCCACGACGCCGGGACTCCAGCGCCTCGATTCGATCGGCGTCGAGAACGAAGCCTCGCTTGGCCAGTCGTTGGGCGACCGAATCTAGGTCGCTGCGCAGCAATTTGGGATCGAGCATGGCGTCCAGCCCCTGAAAAGCGAAACGGTAAAAGACGGTAAAACGGCGAAACATTGTAGGCAAAAGGCCGCCCGGGTGCCACGCCAGCCTGACGGCGGGGTGCGCGCGACCACCCAGACACGATAAAATAGGCCCATTCTCCTGACTGACCGGCTCGCCCGGCAGCGTTACCCGACGAACCAAAACCATGATCGCACGACTGGACAGCAAGACACCGAGCGGCACGGCAGCTCTCGGCGCTCACTATCTCCGCTTCCTCGACGCCCTGAGGGCTGCGGGTTTCGAAGGCGAGATCGCCCCGGACTACGCCAGTCGCACCGTGCTGGCCACCGACAATTCGATCTACCAGCGGCTGCCCCAGGCGGCGCTGTTTCCCCGTCATGTAGATGATCTCGAGCGGATTGCTCGCCTGGCCGGTGAAGCGAAGCATCGCAAGGTCGTGCTCACTCCGCGGGGCGGCGGCACCGGTACCAACGGCCAGTCGCTCACCGACGGCCTGGTGGTCGACCTTTCTCGTCATATGAATCGAATTCTCGAGATCGATGTCGAGAACCGCCGGGTGCGGGTTCAGGCCGGCGTGGTCAAGGATCAGCTCAACGCGGCACTGAAGCCTCATGGGCTGTTCTTCGCCCCGGATCTCTCCACCTCCAACCGCGCCACCATCGGCGGCATGATCTCCACCGATGCCAGCGGCCAGGGCAGCTGCGAATATGGCAAGACCCGCAACCACGTGCTCGAACTCGATACCGTGCTGCTCGGCGGCGAGCGTCTGACGACCCAACCCGTGGACGATGCAGTCCTCGAGACGCTATGTCACCGCAACGGCATCATCGGCAATGTCCACCGCACCGCCCGGGAGATCGTCGATACCCAGCGCGAGCTGATCGCGGCCAAATTCCCGCCGCTCAACCGCTGCCTGACCGGCTACGATCTGGCGCACCTGAGGGATGCGGAAGGCCGTCTAGACCTCAACAGCCTGCTGTGCGGCTCCGAGGGCTCGCTCGGGTTTCTCAACGAAGCGGTGTTGAACGTGCTGCCGATCCCCAAGCACTCGACCTTGGTGAATGTGCGCTACGCCGGTTTCATGGATGCCCTGCGCGACGCCAAGGCGTTGATGGCCGGCAGTGCCGCGCCGACCTCCATCGAAACGGTAGATGACAAGGTACTGCTGCTGGCCATGGAGGATTTCGTCTGGGACAGCGTGGCGGCATTCTTCCCCAACGAGGCGCCCGTCACTTCCACCGAGGGCGATACCGCCACCGCCGAGCGCCAGGCAGTGACCATCCGTGGCATCAACCTGGTGGAGTTCAACGACGACGACCCCAAGCGGCTCGCCGAACGGGTGGCCACCTTCTGTCGTCACCTGGAAGCCGACGAAAGCGTGCCGCGCCTGGGCTACACGCTGGCCGAGGGGCGCGACCAGATTCAACAGGTCTACGGCATGCGCAAGCGCGCGGTGGGGCTGTTGGGCAATGCCAGAGTCGACGAGAAAGGCGAAAAGCGCCCGATCCCCTTCGTCGAAGACACCGCGGTTCCACCGGAGCATCTGGCCGACTACATCGCCGAGTTCCGTGCCCTGCTCGACGCCCGCGGGCTCAGCTACGGCATGTTCGGCCATGTCGATGCCGGCGTGCTGCACGTGCGCCCCGCCATCGACATGAAGGACCCGGTACAGGAGCGGCTGATTCGTGAAGTTTCCGACGAGGTCGCCGAGCTGACCCAGCGCTACGGCGGCCTACTGTGGGGCGAGCATGGCAAGGGCGTACGCTCCGAGTATGCACCCAAGTTCTTCGGCGAGCTCTACCCCAGCCTGCAGCGGGTCAAGGCCGCCTTCGACCCACATAATCAGCTGAACCCGGGCAAGATCGCCACGCCTGCCAACGCCGATGCCGAAGCACCCGTCAAGCTGGTCGACCCGGGCCTGCTGACCATCGACGGCGTACCCACCCGCGGCCAGCTCGACCGACAGATCGACGAGCGGGTATGGCAGGCCCACGCCGCCACGGTTTACTGCAACGGCAACGGCGCCTGCTACAACTACGACCCCAATGACGCCATGTGCCCGTCGTGGAAGGCGACCCGCGATCGCATCCACTCGCCCAAGGGTCGCGCCAGCCTCGTTCGCGAATGGCTGCGCCTGCAGGGTAACGCCGGGGTCGACCTGGTAGAAGAAGCCCGCCAGCAACGGGAGCAAGGGGTATGGGGTTTCTTCAAGCACTTGCCGACGCGCGTGCGCAACACTTGGCGGCGGCGCGACGAGACCGATTTTTCTCACGAGGTCTACGACGCCATGGCGGGCTGTCTGGCGTGCAAGTCCTGCGCCGGTCAGTGTCCGGTGAAGGTCAACGTGCCCGACTCGCGCACTCAATTTCTCGAGATCTACCACGGCCGCTACCTGCGCCCGGTGCGGGACTACCTGATCGGCGGCATGGAGTTCTTCGTGCCCTATCTCGCTCATGCCGCGCCCCTGTACAACGCAGCACTGGGCAACCGCCTGGTAGACAGGCTGCTGTCGCAGCACCTCGGCCTGGTCGATAGCCCACGGCTCTCCCGGGCGCGGCTGGCTAAACAGCTGCGCGCCTGGGGCGTGGCCGAGGCCACGCCGGTCTCGCTGAGCTTGCTCAGCGAGGCACAGAAGGCCAGAAGCGTGGTCATCGTGCAGGACGCCTTCACCAGCCACTTCGAGGCCGAGCTGGTGATGGATATCGTCGAGCTGCTCTCTCGGCTCGATGTGAAAGTGTTCGTCGCGCCCTACTCGGCCAACGGCAAGCCTCTGCATGTGCAGGGCTTCGTCGGCGCCTTTGCGCGCACCGCGACAAAGCAGGCGCGCCGACTGCGTGCGCTGGCCGAGTTCGGCGTGCCATTGGTGGGTATCGACCCGGCCATGACCCTGACCTATCGACAGGAGTACGTGAAGGCGCTGGGGTCCGACAGTGTGCCCGAGGTGCTGATGCTGCAGGAATGGTTGGTGGCACAAGGCAAGCGCCTGGTACCCCCTGCCCTGACAGGCAAGCTGGAAACGCTCGACGACCCGGAATACCGCCTGATCTCCCACTGCACCGAGAAGACCAACGCCCCGGGAAGCCCCAAGGCGTGGCAGCAAATATTCGCCGCCTTCGGTTTGGAGCTCGAACTCGTTGCCACCGGCTGTTGCGGCATGTCCGGCACCTACGGCCACGAAGCGCGCAATGTGGAAACCTCGAAGGCCATCTACGCCCAGTCGTGGCAGCCGGTGGTCGAGGACGATACCAATCGGGGTCGTCTGCTGGCTACCGGCTATTCCTGCCGCAGCCAGGCCAGCCGTCTCTCCGGCCAGGCCTTGCCGCACCCGCTTCAGGGGCTGCTCGCCCATCTGCGCCAGCTGAACTGGTAACGAAAAAGCCGGTGGCGACCCAAGGTCGCCACCGGCCTGTCGAGCTAAGAAGCCGCATTCACATCGGCCAACTGATTGCTCAGAACGACTCCCACTCCGCCTCACGAACAGCAGAAGGTCGAGCCGAAGCCAAGCGCGGCTGGATGCGCTGCACGACAGGTACGGGTGTCACGGGCTTCACCGCACCGCTCTCCCGCCTGTTCTCTTCGCCCCTGACTGCGCCCACTTCATCGCCCAGTACGAAGGAGCCGATCAGAGCGCTGAGCTGTTCGGCATGATGGCGCATCTCACCAGCGGCAGTGGTCGACTCCTGAACCATTACCGCGTTCTGCTGAGTCATGGTATCCATCTCGGCGACGGCGGTATTGATTTGACCAATACCCGCGCTCTGCTCCTTGGCGCCGGCCGTGATTTCGCCAATCACGTCCGTCACCTTGCTCACGCTGGCCACGATCTCGCGCATGGTTTCTCCTGCACTGCGCACCAGTTCGGCGCCGGAATGCGTGTGCTGCACGGAGGCATCGATCAAGGCACGGATCTCCTGAGATGCGGCACTGGAACGGCTCGCCAGCGTGCGCACTTCCTGAGCCACCACGGCAAAGCCACGACCGTGCTCACCCGCACGAGCCGCCTCGACCGAGGCGTTCAATGCCAGAATGTTCGTCTGGAAGGCGATGGCATCGATCATGCTGATGATTTCGCTGATGCGCGTGGCGGAGGTATTGATATCCTGCATAGTGTGCTCGACCTTTTGCATCGAGACTTCACCCTTGTGAGCCACAGACGCCGTGGCTTGAGCCAGCGTATTGGCATGCTGAGCGCTGTCGGCGCTGTGATTGACGGTCGCCGTGATCTCCTCCATGGAAGCCGAGGTCTCCTGCAGGTTCGCCGCCGCCTGTTCGGTACGGGTGGCGAGCTCCTCCGAGCTGCGCGACATCTCACCGGCAAAGTGATGCACGCTATGCGAGCTCTTGCGTATTTCGCGCAGCGTCTCCTGAATGCGTGAGGCGAAGGCATTGAACTGATTGGCCAGCTCACCCACCTCGTCGTTTGTGTGCGCGGCAAGGCGCTGTGTCAGGTCGCCCCGGCCCTGGGCGATGTTGCGCATGGCCTCGGCCGTCTGACGAATGGGTCGCAGCGAGCGACGTACCAACAGGGCAGCGAAAGCTGCGATGCCCAGTACAAACACAATGGTGAGGATTGCCGAGGCGATGATCGAACGACGCAGCTCCTGGCCGAGTTGCGCTTCGGCGGTTGCCATGGCCTCATCGACTTCGTTGAGATAGATTCCGCTTCCCATCATCCACTCCCACTCCGGGATGGCGACGGAATAGGAGTACTTGGGCTCGACTTGCTGGGTGGCAGGATTCTCCCAATCATGTCGATAGAACCCGCCCCCCTGGCGAGCCCTGGAGACGAGCTCCTGGACGAGGTAGTCACCGTCTGGCCCCTGTAGTTCCCACAGGTTTCGGCCTTCCAGATGCGGCATGAAGGGGTGTACCACCACCACCCCTTGATAGTCATAAACGAAAATGTAGTTGCCGTCGTCGAAGCGCAGGCTGCGGACGATGTCATGCGCGCGAGCCTGAGCTTCCGCTCGGCTCAACTCCCCTGCTTCCACCAGGTGGCGCAAAGAAGTCTGCGCCGATTCGACCACATCCTTGATACCCTGCTCACGCGCCTTCACCAAGGCCTGGCGCTGGTTATCCAGCATTGAGCGGGAGTCGGAGAGTTGAGTGGTGATGTTCATGACCTGTAGCGCCAGCGCCAATAACATCAGCGGCAGCAATACCAGCAACAGCATACGAGTCTGCAGACGCATGGTCCGTCTCGTTCTCTTGGCGAAAGCTTTCATTTCCCAGATCCTCGATAATCAGCGCCGCGGGCGTGGTTCGCCCATCTGGCATTGCGACAGTACCGCTACCCACCTGCCGTCAGGAGGAGAGGGAGAGTGGTGGTATGCGTCTCGACGCGGTCTATGCCGCGTTTCGTCCGCCTGACATCGGCCGAAGCGAACAGAACTTGAGCAGTGAGTCTTACCTGGCTCAAGACGGGTATCGCCAGGAGCTGGGGCTTCCAAAAGGGTTTCTCCACCGCCTCGGCTGAGAAGAGAGAAACCGACAGGAGCGCTATCGGGGTGAGGAAGGAATCAATGGGCAAACCAGGAGCACGATCTCTAACCAAGCCTGGCCGCATCCGCTTCTGGGCCTGCGTACCCATCTACGCCCGCTGAGCTGGTAAGCTTGTAGGCTCGATCACTAGATCTTACATGGACTTATCGACAGGAGACGGATGATGAAACTCAAGCCACTAGTGACTGCCACGGCTCTCGGGCTCGGACTGGGTCTTGGCATTGCAGGCCTGGCCAGTGCCGCTCAGGTTACGCATCTGGGAGGCGACATCACCGAAGAAGAGGTGCTGGCGACACAGCAAGCCTGGGGCGACGCCCTGGTCGCGATCTCCAATACCTACCAGGCGGAAGGCATCGAAGCCGCCAGAGAGCTAGCGCAGGAAGTGATCGACAGCGCCTACGGATACGACATGGCCGCTGTACTCTTCAAACCCACCCTGGCCGCCGCCCCGCAAACCTTCCGCACGACGCCCGAAGGCGCCCTGGCCTACTTCGTCGGTCATAGCGACGAATACAGTGAAGACAGCGGGTTTGCCCTGAAGGGCTGGCAGGAGGTCACCATCGAAAACGCCGCGATCCTTATCAGCGGCGACGTCGCCCTGACGATGGGTAACGTGTCCATCCTCGATGCCGATGGCAATACCACCACCGTGGACAAGACCTGGGGCTACCACCTGGACGACGAAGGTGTTCTGCGTATCGTGCTGCACCACTCATCCCTGCCCTTCAGCGCGGAAGAGTAAGCACGAGGCAACGACTGGTGTAGCCAAAGGTTGCACCAGATGGGCCGATGAACACACGAAGGCCGGCGGAAACGCCGCCGGCCTTTGGAACCGCACGTAAGCGTAGGATACGATGATGGTGATCTGCGTAGTGCTCGGGACTGCTTTGGCTGTTCAACCGGTAGAGTGATCCCAGCGAATATCCCCAGCCGTACATGCTGAATCGATGACTAGGGGCCAGTTTTAACAACATACCGTCAGGTCAAGCCAACAAGTATCAGGATGTCATCTTCGTACGCCGGCTAGTACTTTCAGCTTCCGCAAATGACATGCCTCAACTCCCTTTAATCATTGATTCTCTCTACATTTTCTAACGGCACCCAGCCCGGCTGCGTATCGTCAGCTTTTTCACACCATAGCCAGCCGTTCAACGCCTGCTTGCCGAAGAGCACTTCACCTTGCTCAACATCGAGCTCTCTTGCCGTGTAGTCAGCGAGAGCACGGCCGGCTGAACCATCAAGAAACTCTATGACCTGGCCCGGCACCCAGCCGGGCTCCTGCCCCGATACACTGCAGAAAAACCAGTTCTCCCACCCCACCTTCCCGCCGTATCGTTCGCCAACGGTAAGCAGAGCTCCTTTGTCGAAAGTTATGGGATTAGGAAACTCACTTACATGAGGACTGATAACAAGGTATTTCGCGCCACTCATATACCCTCCTTGCCTTGCATTCAGCAACACGCAGACTGTGCAATCGCTGCTGCAAAAACGCCGGTTACCTCAAGCCTCAGGCTCGTGGCACACCACCTCGATGTTGTGCCCGTCCGGACCGAGGACGAAGGCGGCATAGTAGTTCTCGTGATAGTTCGGGCGCAGGCCGGGAGCGCCATTGTCCTTGCCACCCGCCAGCAGGGCGGCATGATGGAAGTCCACTACCTGCTGTCGAGTGTCAGCCTGGAACGCAATGTGGAGGGGAGCAGGCTTCTCCGTAGCTTGGTATAGACACAGCGAGGCATCGCCCTTACCGCAAATCTCTATGCCATACGACGGCTCGCCGCCCCCCATTGCCACCACCCCAAGCGGCTCGAGAGCTTTCAGGAAGAAGGCTTTGCTAGCTTCATAGTCGCTGACGCCGAATTTGACGTGATCAAACATGATTCCTCCTTCCTATCTCAAGCTAATGGCAATCTCACGCCTCGTGCGCCTTCCAGCGACACGCATCAAGGCTCATATCAGAAAATCTGGCTGTAAACGACGATTCCAAGGGACTACATGCATACAAACCAAGACGCACTGGCTCTCGAGCCGGGAGCGGCGGATTGCTCTTCCCCATTTCCACCGTTGTCTCGCCAAGCTTATGCAGATGGAATATACGCATCTGGTTGAAACCAATACCATCGAAAGAAGACTCAAGCAGAAAGTCCGGCCCTCTCCGACTAAGCCTAAACCAAATACAGGGTGGCAAGGCAATGTCGGACGTTGCCCAATCTGAATAACCAAAATTAGTCACCACGCTTCCCAGGCGGGAATACTCATCACTCTCGTACTCAATCGATGCCTTGAACCAGTTCTCCGTATCCAGATAGACCACCACCCCACACTGGTCGAATCGATTTTTGTACTCAAAAGAAACCTTTACTGTGAAAGTGAAATTCTCATCGATGTCGAGCAACAAGCTGGGGGCATTGTCATTTCTGAATCCATAATAGGAACCCTGCCAAAAAATCGGTCCCGGGCTCTGTTGTGATTTCCACGAACTCTGATGTGGCACGCCATCTTTCCGGTGCAAATATCCATTTACCTTCAGTGAAATCCGCCATGACTTCAGCTCCAACATTCCCCAGAATCGACCTAACCCACCTTTAAGTTCTAATGTTAACCAGGCAAGGAGAGCCAAAAGTATTGCCAAATAATGGCACTTAATGAAAAAGGGCTGCCGCGCGGCCGCCCTTTCATTACGATGGCTTTTCGATTAGAAGAACAGCCGTCGCAGCGCCTCACCGGGATCGGCCTCGCGCATGAAGGCCTCACCAACCAGAAAACCGTTAACGTCATGTTCGCGCATGCGCAGCACGTCGGCCTGGGTGTGGATGCCCGACTCCGTCACCACAGTGACCTCGGCGGGAATGCGCGGCAACAGTTCCAGAGTGGTCTCCAGGCGTGTTTCGAAGGTATGCAGGTTGCGGTTGTTGATGCCCACCAGGCCGATACCCAACTTGAGTGCACGCTCGAGTTCCAGAGCATCGTGCACTTCCACCAGCACGTCCATGCCCAGGGCTTCCGCCTGCTGCTTCAGATCGGCCATGCGGGGATCGTCGAGGGCAGCAACGATCAGCAGGATGCAGTCGGCGCCGATGGCGCGCGCCTCACTGACTTGATAGCCGTGGGTGATGAAATCCTTCCGAATGACCGGCAGCTGACAGGCCTCGCGGGCTTCGATCAGGAAATCCTCATGGCCCTGGAAGAAGTCGGCATCAGTCAGCACGGAGAGGCAGGCGGCTCCGCCTTCGGCGTAGCTGATGGCGATATCGGCCGGATGAAACTCTTCGCGGATCACGCCCCGAGAGGGAGACGCCTTCTTGATCTCGGCGATCACGGCAGGGTCTCCTTCGGCGATATACCGGTCGAGTGCCGCAATGAACCCGCGTGGGGCGCTCTGCCGTTCGGCCAGGGCCAGCAGCTCCTGCTCGGTGACGACGCGACTGCGTTCGGCCACCTCCTCGTCCTTGCGTTTCAGAATGCGGGTGAGAATGGTCGGGGCGTCCTGGGATGGGCTCATTGGGCTATCTCGGTACGGGCGGCGCTGGCCGCAGGTGAAACCGTTAGGCGGATCATCTTACCTACCAACGGATCGACATGGAAAGTTGCAGCTATCAATGAGGCGCTTGTCACCATCGGTCCATCCTCAGCGTGGCATGGCGTCTTGAGGAGGGCCATGACAAAATTGCCCCATGGACGCGCCCCCCGCCTTTGTCGGCCCCTTCACCAGCGTATGGCCCTGGGCCTCGCCCCTACCGGGCGCCCGCCTGGTAGCGACTCGCTTTGACCCTGCTCTGTTCGTCGAACAGGGAGATGATGGCTGTCATGGCATTTTTCTTCCGCCCCGCCTGCGTAGTGCCGTTGCCAAGCGGCAAGCGGAATTCGTTGCCGGTCGCCTCTGCGCACGCCGCTCGCTGCACCTGCTGGACGGTCGGGATGCGGTGCCCGGCATGCACGAGGATCGTTCGCCGCACTGGCCCGACGGCTGCGTGGGGGCCATTACCCACAGCGACGGCTGGGCCGCGGCGGTGGTCGCCCATCGTCAGGCCTACCTGGGGATCGGGCTCGACGCTGAACGACTACTGGACGAGGGCCAGGCCCGTCGACTGGTCAGAAAAGTCCTTACCCCGCAGGAAGCCGACCGTCTGAATGCAATGGCAAATGCGGACATCGGGCTCATGGTGAGCGCGACCTTCTCTCTCAAGGAAAGCCTGTTCAAGGCGCTCTACCCAGTGGTAGGCCGGATGTTCCATTTCCAGGCCGCGGAACTGGTGGCCTGGCACGGCATAGGCACGGTTCGCCTGCGCCTGCTCACTGACCTGGGGCACGGCTGGACGCCGGGTCGCGAGGTGGCGGGAGAGGTCTGCATGTTCGAAGGACGTCTGCTCAGCCTCGTGGCCGTGCCCGCCCAGCACTGCGATGCCGATTGAGCAGCGCTTGCGGCAAAGCAGCATGCCTGAACATGCATGAGATATATTGCCAATCGCACCACAACCACATACGATAACGATTATCATAACGCATGGAATGGATGACCTATGGCCTCAGTCGCTCAGCGCCGGCCACGCATCCTAGTGGTCGAGGACGACCGGACGCTGAATGCTCAGATCTCCAGTCTCCTGGAAGGCAAGGGATACCGCACACAGCAAAGATACGAAGGTGAAGGAGCACTGTTATGCGCTCTCAGCCAGCACTTCGACCTTATTCTGCTGGACGTGCTACTGCCGACGCTTGACGGCTTCGAAGTGCTGGACAGACTTCGCAAGACGCGCCAGACCCCAGTGATGATGCTTACCGCTTGCGGCGCAGAAGAGGAGCGCATCCTGGGCTACCGACGCGGCGCCGACGATTACGTGCCCAAGCCGTTCGGCTTCACTGAGCTACTGCTGCGCATTGAGGCCTTGCTAAGACGCACCTTGGGCAGCACCGATCAACGCGCCGATCCCGACGAGCTGACGCTGGGGCCGCTCAAGCTCGACCGAAGCACGATGGATGTGCGTCACGGCAGCGCTGACATCACGCTCACCCCCATCCAATTCCGTCTTCTCTGGTCCCTGGTGCTTCACCAGGGGCAGGTCCTGAGCAAGCCCTACCTCTACCAGTTGGTACTCGAGCGTGAGTTCAGTCGCTACGACCGCAGCCTCGATATGCACCTGAGTCGTGTCCGTCGCAAACTGATAGAAGCGGGCCTGGCTGCCGACCGACTGCAGACGGTACACGGCAAGGGGTACTGCTTCCTGTGACCCGGCCTCTGTTCTGGAAACTGTGCGGCCCGTTGGTACTCGGTGCCATTGTCCTCGTCTGGACGGTCACTTTTCTTGGCACCGAAGCCGAGGAACGAATGAGCTTCATTGCCGAGCACCACCAGCAGACTTTGAAGCAGTGGGGCGAAACGGCGGAGCGGCTATATATCAGCGGCGACGTGCAGGCACTTGCTGACTGGCTGGTGGAACTTCAGGCGCGCGAGAACACCTGGGCCGCCGTGGTGCGTTCCGATGTGACGCCCCTGGCAGGCAGCACGCTGTCGGCACAATTTGAGGAAGGCTTTCGGCTTGGGCGCAACGTCGAATGGAAGATTCATCTCTACTTTCCCGACAACCCCATCATGGACCTCACTTTCGTCGATGGACGGACGCACTTCCTGATCACCTTGCCCCAGCGCATGCGCCCGGGGAACCACCTTCCCCAGGCCACGCTGTTCCTCAAGGTAGCCTTGCCCTTGGTCGCATTGGTACTGCTCACGCTGGCCATCTACAACGTGTTGATGGGGCCGCTGCGTCAGCTGGAGCTGGCCACCCGGCAGTTCAGCGAGGGCAACCTGGGCGTCAGGGTGCGCTCCCACCTGGGCAACCGCAATGATGAGCTCACTGCCCTGGCGGAAACCTTCGACAGGATGGCAGAGCGAACCGGCGAACGCATCCTCACCCAGCGACAGCTGATTGCCGATCTCTCCCATGAGCTGAGAACCCCACTGACCCGTATCGACATGGCAGTGAGCTGTGCGGAGGAGGGCATCGATACCCAACATTTCCTGCCCCGGATTCGCCGCGAATGCCGTCAGATGCGCGGCCTGGTGGAAGATGCTCTGACACTGGCTTGGCTGGAGAATGAAAACCCCAGCCTCGACCAGGAGAGCCTGGATCTCACCGACCTGCTCGACAGTGTCTTCGACGATGTGAGCTACGAGTTTCCGAGTCATCGGTTCGTTAGGGAGTGGCCTGCTCAGGCACGAATCGAAGCCACCAGCCACCGGGCCCTGTCCCAGGCGGTGGAGAACGTGATTCGTAACGCCTGCCATTACACGCCGTTCGGCGGGACCATACGGTTGCGCCTGTGCTCGCAGGACAGCGGTTACCTGCTCAGCGTCGAGGACGAGGGACCCGGCGTTCCAAGCGATCAGCTGGAGCTGATCTTCACGCCTTTTTACCGCACCGCCCGGGGTCGTGACGAACGACCAGATGGCTATGGCCTGGGGTTGGCATTGGCCCGTCGCCAGGCCGAAGCGGCGGGTGGCTGGATACGTGCCGAAAACCGCCACGAACGTGGCCTACGCATGTTGCTCTGGTTTCCCGGGAAGCGTTCTGCACAGCCTTGAAGCCCCTTGTGTAACAAATGTAAAAGCAGTTCACATTGCTCATGACTTAAACAAGAATGCGCTCCAAATAAGAATACTTATCACTCAATGGAGCGCAGTCACCCTATGCACAACGTCTATCCCGGCAGCAGCACTTGGCCACGAAATCCCTTATGGCTGGCCATCGCGCTCATCGGTGCCAGTACTACCGCCCTGGCGCAGGCCCCAGATCAGTCGCTCGACACCCTGCAGATTACCGCCGAACGCACCACCGAAAGCGACCAGGTTGTCAGCGCTGAAGAACTCGAGCGCCGCCAGGCCAGCGACCTGCAGGACATTTTCGCCGATATGCCCGACGTCGCCGTAGGCGGCGGCGCGCCGGCGGCTCAAAAGGTCTATGTGCGTGGTCTGGAAGACACCATGCTCAATGTCACCGTCGACGGCGCCACACAGTCAGGCTATCTCTTCCATCACCAGGGCCGCCTGGTGGTCGAGCCGGAGCTGCTCAAGCAAGTCGACGTCGTTGCCGGCGCCGGAGAGGCGACCAACGGTCCCGGAGCCTTGGGCGGGGCCATACGCTTCGTGACCAAGGACCCCGAGGACCTGCTGCGCCCAGGCCAGAACTTCGGCGCCCTGCTCAAGGGCGGCTACTTCAGCAATACCGACGGCTACAGGGCCTCCACCTCGCTCTACGGCCGCCTCAACGATGACTGGAGCGCCCTGGGAACGCTGACCCAGACCGACCATGGCGACTACAGGGACGCCGAGGGCAATAACCAGCCCTACACGGGTACCGAGAGGTTCACGGGGTTCGGCAAGCTGGTGGGACATCTCACCGATGAACAGCGCGTCCAGCTCAGCTATGAGCGAACCGAGGACGAAGCCTATCGCCTGCATCGCCCCCACTGGCGGCCCAGCGCACGCAACGCTCCCATCGACCAGCAGGTGGTTCGCGAAACCGTCACCGGCCAGTACGGTTTTACGTCGAACGCCAACGACTGGCTCGACCTGGACCTGACGCTCTACCGCACCGAGGCATCCCTCGAGCACATCGACGGCCCCTACGGCGACTACATCGGTGCCATGGAGAGCTATGGCGGCGACCTGCGCAACCACAGCCAGGTTGGCAATCTCACCCTGACCTACGGGATCGACTACCGCAAGGACGAGGCCAGTCTGCGCAGCCCGCTCTACGGTACCGATCGTGAAGAGGGCAGCGTGGTGGGGCTCTACCTGCAGAACCACTATCAGTTGACCGATAGGCTACGGCTCAGCGCCGGCGCCCGCCACGACTGGTTCGAACTGGACGAGCAGCTTACCGGCAACAGCTTCAGCGAGTCCGGCTGGAGCCCCAATGTGGGCCTGCGCTTTGACGCCACCGAGCAGCTCACCCTGCATGGCGGGTGGGCCCGTGCCATACGCGGCACCCAAGTGAAGGAGCTGTACGTTCTCGACTACTACCGCAATGCGGAGGATCGCAGCGAAGAAGTCGCCGATAACGTCGAGCTGGGCGCCACCTATCGACACGGCAACCTCTATCTTGCCGCCGAAGTGTTCGAGACGCGTATCGACGACGTGGTGGGCCAGGTCGCGCCAAGCACGCTCGGCAACCTCGGCGAGCTGAAGACCCGCGGCTTCAATGCGCGCATTGGCTACGACTGGGATCGCTTCGACGCGTCCCTGGCCTTCAGCCGTGCCCGGCCCGAGCTCGACGGGCAACCGCTGACCGACAACGACTGGTCCCTGGGCACCAGCATCGGCGACAGCTGGGTGGCCAACGTCAATTTCCAGGCCACCCACGCTCTCGATCTCGGCTGGACGGGGCGCTTCGCCGAACGCCTGACCCACGTGGCCGATGACTTCCCGCAGAAAGCCGGCTACGGGGTCAACGATGTCTATGCCAGCTGGCGCCCCCTGGCCGGCGACCACCTGACGCTTTCGCTCAGGGTCAATAACCTGTTCGACAAGCAGTACTTCGACCACGCTAGCTACGGCGATGCCGGCGACATCGCCCACGGCCTGCCCGACCCGGGACGCGATTTCCGCCTCAGTGCGACCTATCGCTTCTGAGCCGAGAGGTAGCAGCAACATGACGAGAAGGGGCGCCGTTGGCGCCCCTTCTCTTTTTTGCTTCTTCAGGCTGGCCGCGTCTCAGCGGAAAGCCACGGCCGACGGCAAGGTGCTGGCTACAGGGTTCAGCCGCTCACGCAGCTGCTGCTGATCGCGCTTCAACACCTCATGGCAATCGCCGCCGAACCACTCCAGCGAGACATCCATCGGCTCGCGGCTCTCCATCAGCCAGTCGAGCAGCGGAGCGTAGTCGCAGGCGCCCTCCAGTATCGGCACCATGCCCTGACGACATCCTGCCGGTGAGTAGACGTTAGCCGGAGCAAAGACGCCAAGCTGACTGCGCTGGGCAATGTTCTTGAAGTGGTAGTGCCGTACCCAGGGAGCCAAGTCTTGCAACGCCCCCAGCGGATCGACGCCGGATTCCCATACGTGCAGCACATCGAAGTTCACCCCGAGATTTGGGTGATCCACCGTCTCGAGCAACTCACGGGTGGCGGTCAGATCGTCGGCCAGGGTATTGGGGTGTGTCTCCACAACCAGGGACAGCCCTTCGTCTGCCACACATTGAGTGAGGGAGCGCAGTCGGTTCGCCAGCTCACCGCGCTCGGCCAAGCTGAGTGCGGCACTGCTTCGATGCCCGGCAAAAGTGCGCAGCTTGTCGGCTCCCCAATGACGAGCCAGCCGGCACAGCTCACGGGTATAGGCCTGTGCGTCTCGCTCCGCACCTTCCAGAGGCAAGTAGTCGCTGATCATCGGAACGCAAAGCCCTTGACGACGTATCCATTCGCCGTCGACGGCAGCGTGTTCGAGCAGATGACGGGCGTGCACGCCCCATAGCTCGATGCCGTCGAAGCCCGTGCGCGTCGCCCAGGCGGCGAGCTCCGGCAATGAGACGAGATGATGGCGGAAGGAGATGGTGCACAGATGCAGGCGGATCATGACATGACTTCCTTGTGGGAGATGGCTTGGGGCAGCGCCTGGGTCGGCTGACCCAGCCACCAGGCATCGAACAGCGCCTGCAATGCCCGCTTGATACGAAATTCCCTTGCGTCCTGCTCGTTCAGCAATTCCTCCACGCCAGAGGCCAGTCCCGGCTGGCGGGTCATCGCCAGTTTCATGGCGCGATACTGAATCCGCGTGTAGGTCTTCACCAACGCCTCGATCTCCTCGCACCAGGCTTCGAACCAAGGGTCGCCCTCGGCCTGCCGCCCCTGTTGCTCCAACAGCCAGGCGAAGGCGTGCTCGTAGGCGTACTTGCGGATCGCCATCACCGGAATCTCGCGCAAGGCGGGAGTGAGGTGCACCAAGGGCTCTTGCGCCGCGGGACCGACGTGAGCACGCAGGATGTGCCGCAGTGCGTCGGTGAAGGGGTTCTCGTCGCGCTTCATGCACTGTCGAAAGTAAGCCGCCACGGTGTCCCGCGGCGTGTGACGAATCTCCAACCCATCGAAGTAGAAGCCACCCGCAGCAGCCGGCGAACGCACGGCGTCGAGAATCCGCGTCTTGGGCAGCTCACCTTCCCAGCGAAAATCGGGGTCGGACATGAACCAGATATCGGGGTCGCCGGTGGTCTCGAGCATCACATAGTGGGGAAAGGGATTCTGATGGAACTTGTTCTCCCGCTCCGGTAGCCGGTACATGTCCAGCATCACCATCACCTGGCGATCCGCGGGGCGCTGCTCGACCAGCTCCACCAGGCGGTCAACGTTGGCCTCCTTGTCCAGGCCATGGGCATACCACTCTTCGATACGAATACCGTAGAGCAGCCGATACCACTCGCGGAAGCCCTCGTGACGGGTATGCGGCGAGTGATAGGAGAGTTCGTGACGCGCGTTGACCGAGAAGTCGGCGTCCCAAACGCCGAAGTAGAAAGGACGATGATCCACCCCCGGGGTGCGCTTGATGATCTCGCACACACAGCTGACGAAGCAGTGCACCTTGATCATGAGGCCAGCTCTCCCTGCCAGCGCTCCAGCAGGTCGACGAGATCCTCCACCCGCTGCAGGTCATCGCCGATCACGGCGTCCTCGGGTACCGCCAGGCCATGCTCGAGTTCCAGGTGCACGAAGAGCTGCAATAGCATGATGGAGTCCAGCGCCAGATCTTCATTGAGCCTGGCATGGGGACTGAAGCGGCTAAGATCGGCCTGAGGCAGGTGCCGTTGCAGGACCTCGGCGATAACCTCCAGCAGACCCTCATTGCTGCGATTCATGACGCCACCTCATCGGCCTGAACGCTCGCCTCACAGGGATCGCAATGGGCCTGGGCCAGCCGATGGCGGCTGATCTTGCCGTTGGGAAGTTTGTCGATGTGCTCCACCTGCTCCAGCACCATGGGCACCTGATGCGGCGCCAGCCGTTCACGGCACCAGCGCCGCAGGGTTTCGCTGTCCAGCATCTCGCGGGCCACGAACTGCAGGCAGACTCGCTCGCCGGCGTAGAGGTCGGGGCGCTTGAAGGCCACCGCTTCCTCTACCAGCGGATGACGCAGGAAGACGTCCTCGACGTCACCGGGGTAGACGTTGATGCCCGCCACGTTGATGGTGTCATCCAATCGTGCCAGGAAGTGCAGCTGCCCCTGATCGTCGAGAAAACCCAGGTCGCGGGTTTCGATGACGCGCTCAGTCTCTGCTTCGACGACGCGAATCTCCTCCGGTACCTCGGCGGAACGTCCCGCACTGACGCTGAGGTGGGCCAGGGGCCGTCCCATCAGCCCGGGGGAGTCGGCACGCGGCGCAATGGCGATGCAGCCCGCCTCGGAGCAGCCGTACTGCTGACAGACGCGTCGGGCACGGGAACCGATGGTCTCGAGCAGCGGGCCCGGCAGGGCCGCACCGGATAGCATCACGGTATGAAAGCTCTGCTCCTGCGGCAGCATGCGCACCAGCAGGCTTACCAGGGTGGGCGCTGCATACAGCAGATGCCGCGGATGGTCGCGCAGGGTGCCGAGAATATAGCGCGGATTGAGGTTGGTGATGATGCGAGGCGCCACACCACGCCGCAAGCCGGCGAGAAAGCCGCAGATCAGTCCGTAGGAGTGAGTGACCGGGCAGGCGACGATCGGGATGAGGCCTTCGGCCTCGATGAACTCCGTTACATAGCTCTCCAGCTCCCGATCGATGGCGGTCCACGCGCGTGCGATGGTCTTGGGGCGACCGGTGGTGCCGGAACTGAGCTGAATGAGCTCTCCGCCGGGAGCGGGCTCGGCGACATGTCGCCCAGGCATGGGGGCCAGGGGCTCGAGAGTGGCGTCATCGCCGTGCAGCAAATGTTCGCAACCGGTCTCCCGGGCCAGCTCGCGAGCGGCCTCCAGGGGCGTGCCGGGGTGAATGGGCAGGACGCTGCCGCCCTGCGCCTTCAAGTGCAGGCAAAGCGCCAGCCACTGGAAGCTATTCCTGAGGCAGACGGCAAGGCGTCGGCCCTGCGGCGCGGCAACGACTCGATGACGACACAGGGCCTCGATGGCCCGGTCGATATCGGCACGGGTATAGGGGGTGGTATCCACGACGAAAAGGGGATCGGTATGTGTCACGCTAACCTCGGTGTACGGCTCGGTTCTCGGGAGCCCCGGCATCTGCCAGAGCGTTGGGAACAAGGTGATGACATTCGGCGGCTTCGGCCCCCCGTAACTTGTGAGTGATCAGCGCCTCGGCAGCGATCCATGGGCGCCGGTAATCCAGGCACACCAATCGCTCGGACAGTTCGGGATGGGCTTGGGCATAGCCCGCCAGACAGTCGTTGACATGCGTCCAGAAGAGCGCCTCGGGCAGGCGGTAATAGCGCTCCATGAGCAGTGCCAGCTCGCTGAGGTGAAACACGAAGAGCGTATCCATCACCAGCTCGCGCAGGGCTTCCACAGCCCCCATGCGGTAGTAGCGATCATCGGGAGCAGAATCATAGAGGGGTTGACGCACGCCGAAATCGGGGCGCGGAGCGCCCTCGGGCAGGAAGGCATCGACATACTCCACGCTGTCGTGAAAATCGCGCAGCAGCAGAGCCACCGGCCAGCCTTCGCGCACTACCAGCAGCCCGTTCTGAGCGTGGGCTTCGACGGCGATACCGTGGGCTGCCAGCAGGTGCCATACCGGCAGTATCACGCTGCGGATCGCCGCTTTCAGCCAGGGCAAGACACCGTGACTCTCGACCCATGGCTGGATGAAAGGTCGACCGTCGGCTTCCACAGTAAACAGCGCATTGAGAGGCACTGCGCGCTCCCCGGCCGACAACTGGGAGGCGATACTGCGGCGCCAGATGGCCCCCAGCTCACCGGCCAGAGCATTGCTCTCCTCCGGGCGCGCGGGGTGGCCGGCATAGATAAGTCCGGCATACTCATCGAGCAGGCGCAGCGGGTAACGCCGTTCGAAGCGGGGGTCGCCCTCGACGGTCGCACGCAGCCAGCGGGAGATCGCCGGCGCCGAGGGCACTGAGTGAGGCTCCAGGTGCCGCCTCGCGGAGGTGTTGCCGATGCCCAGGGGAAGCTTGATGCAGGCCTGGCCCGGGCGGCTGGCGTTGAACAGCGAACGCAGCGACTGACTGGGGCGGTAACGATCGCCTAGCGCTCCCAGGGCGATGATATCGCCGCGCGCCAAGGCCGGCGCCAGGACACCGTTGCGCAGCGCCTGCCACTGCCACGGGTGCACCGGCAGCACGCCGTGGCGATGCGGATCACCGCCCGCTCGCTGCAGCGCCACTCTCAGCGCCTGGGCTGTCTCCATCCCCAGCTCATGGCGCCAGAAGAGATCCTCTTGCAGTGGCAGGCAGGCCAAACGCTGATCACGCGGCACGGCAAGCCAGTGCAAGCGAAAGGTGTTCCCCGCCTCGGGGCCGAACACTACCTGATCATGCTGGCTGAACCCCAGGCGGGCCTTGAAACAGGGGTGATAGGGGTGCCCCTCGTGGAGCGCGCTGTCGAGCGCCTCCGCATCCAGTGTCCGACGTTCGGACTCCCGGCGGCAGTCGCGGGCATTGCAGACGGTCGCCTGCAGCTCGTGCAAGAGGGCCGAGCGACGCTCTGGCGGCGCCGCCAGCCGTTCGACCAAGCCTTCCAGACCAAGAAAGACCCGCTGCCCGTCGCGCATCAGGCACAGGCTCTGCACATTCAACCGAATGCGCCCGAAGCCCCGGACCTGCCCCTTGCATCGTCCTTGCAGCTCGCCCAGCGAGAAGTGCAGCCACTGCCAGCCGGTCATGCAGGCAGCACCACGGTGAGGCACCAGGCCTTCGAACAACAGCGCCTCCAGCAGCTGGCGGATCACGCGTGACTCTACCGGCTCGGGGCGGGCGCAGCCCTCGACGGCTTTCGCCGCCGCCGTTTCAGGCCACGTCATGACGAAGATCGCTCGCCACTTCGCGAATAGCCTCGGTGCCGAGGACGAGCGAGGCCAGCAGCGGGTTGGGAATGCGTGTGTACACTGCCATCTCGAGTTCTGCGTTCAACTCGTCCACGTCATGCACGCGAGTCAGCAGGTTACCTTTGTAGGGCAGGCTTGCCTCTTTCAGCAGCATGTCGACTAGGGGTCCTGCCGCCCCCACCAGACTCCTGCGCCACCGCTCCAGAGCGCCTCGCACCATGTCGAGCAGGACCCTCTCCTCCACCAGTCCATCCTGGCCGAAACGCGCAATCACCGAGAACAGCTGATTGGCTATCAGGTAGTAGCAAAAGCGGTCTCGAATCATCTCGTCCCGATAAAAGAGTTCCGGCGTCTCGGCAACTTCGGGACACAGCGTTTCCAGGCTCGGGCGGCACGCTTGCGAGAGGTAGAAACCCTGATTGTCGCGATAGTAATAGCGGGACGGATAACCGCCACTGAGGTCCAGCAGGCTGTTCTGCTGATGCGCCTCCAGGGCGATACCGTGAGCATCGTAGAGACGAAGCGCGGGCTTGATGGCACAGCTCAGATAGTGACTGAACCAGTCAAGGCTGACGGCGGTCAAGCTACGCCCCTCGTTGAGCGCCAGCCCTTCGACGAGGCAATAAAGGCGTGAAGGACGACCCTCCAGCGGGTCCTGGGTCAACGTTGCCAGGGAGATCACGCCTCGGTCCCGGCCTTGAGTGAAAGGGTTCTCCCGCAGAATCAGCTCGAAGCCGCTCTCGCGCAGACCCGGCAGGCGCACGGTGAGATAGGCGGGATCCTGGAGAAAGCAAAAGTCGGGTTCGGCCGACAGAAAGCCGGTGCGCGCCAGCAACCGCGCCATGACCATGCCCGCACGCAGCTCGTGGGCCTTGTTGACACGCAGGGAGTTGGTAACCTTGACGGGGATGGAGAACTTGATCATCCAGTCCGCCTCTTCGCAGTAAAGCGTACGTACCGAAGATGTCGCGGCAAACATCGGGCCCAGGCTACCCAAGGGCTGAATCAGGCCGCTGGCCATCGCCTCGATGACTGCCGGCTGGGTGAGCAGCCACTGGGCCTGTAGCGGATGGGCCGGCACCACGACCTGCTCGGCAGACAGCCTTGGCTTCACCGCGCCTTTCGCCATGATGGCCGCCACCAGCCCAGCGGCATCGGCGTCGAGACAGGAGCCCTGCTCGATGAGATCGCGATGCACCGCAAAACACGTCAGTTGAAACGTACCTGCCATCTCCGGGGCATAGGCGGCGTGCTGCCACTCGGATAGGCCCTGGCGGCTCTTGGGGGTGGGATGGGCGGAGTGACCGAACAGCAAGGCTTGCTCGGTATCGATGAAGCGGTCCGAGTCCAGCCGGGGGTCATGGCGGCGCGCCTCCACGTAGCGCATCATCACGCTGTAGCTGTCGGCGAGGCGGTACATCAGTTCGAGCTCACGAACCTTGCGCAGCTCCGGCACCATCCCTGAGGGCCGCGCGTAGAGTTCACGCACCAGCATGGACATGGCCTGGAGCGGCTCCAGCCGTTGCCAGCGGTGCTGGGCAAGACGCCGATGCCAGATCCGGCCGAAGCGATGGCGCCCCGCGCAGGAGCGGTAGAGCACCTCGATCGCCAGCCTTGCTTGCTGCGAGGCCAGCTGGAACTCACATATCTCGCTCTCCAGGCCCGCTCCCACCCCTGCGACCCGTTCAGCGGCCCCGCCCCAGCAACCGGGATCGACCTCTCTCAAGTAGCAGTGCATGAGCGCCTGAAAGCTGGCGTGTTCCGCGATTGCCCTGGACGACGGTCCCATTGTGATACCCCATGACGATTGCCTGGGGTAAAACTAAATGAGAATCATGATCAAACGAATCGGTTTTACAACTTTTACATCCTGCCGCTCTGGGGCAATAGCCGAGCAGGCCGGAAGCGTAGAAAGAGGGCCAGAGCCAAGGCGAAGGTGAGCCACTCGGCAAGGGGCAGTGCCACCAGCAGCGGCCATTGGGGAAAGAAGTTGGCAATCGTCAGCAACAGCAAGGCCGGCAAAAGCAGGCTTCGCGCCAGGGCCACGGCGGCAGAAGGCAATGGCTTGTGCATGGCAGTCAGGTAAACCGACAGCAGCACATTGAGACCGTTGATCAGAAAGAGAGGCCAGAGAACGATGAGAAAACCATCCGCCAGCCGCGCAGTTTCCGGATCCGCGGCAGGATCCAGAAACAGACGCACCAGCCATCCCCCCTGGAACCAGACCGCAACGACCAATAACCCGCCCAGCGCCAGAATGACGCTGGCCGCGCAGCCCATGAAGCTGCGGATCCGCCGGGCGTTGCCCACCCCCAGGTTGTGACTGAGGAGTACGTGCATGGCATCGGCAATGCCGTAGAACACCATCAGACTCATGAAGATGAGGTAGTTGACCACAGTAAATGCCGCCACGCCCGTGGCCCCCAGGCTGATCATCAAAAGCCAGTTGATCACCAGCATTACCAGACCAACCGAGGCCTCGTTGACCCACTCCGAAACCCCGTTGGCGCCCGCTTTCACTACCTCACCCCAATTGCGCTGACGCAGGCGGAAGCGCAACCGCCTGTGCCCTATCCCGAAATAGCACAGCAGAATGGCAAGCTGCAGGAGCTGAGCGATTCCGGTAGCCACGGCAGCTCCGCGCAGTCCATATCCGAGATACCCGATCAGCAGAGCATCAAGCGCGATATTGGTACCGGCGCCGACGATCAGCGCCGTCGTGGCCAGGCCGGGGAAGCCATCGAGGCGGACGAAATAGTAGAGCACCATGGTGACAAGCTGTATCACCAGCACCCAGGCGAATATGAGGAAGTAATCCGACATGAGAGGGAAAAGATCGCTAGACCCTCCCAGCAGCCGATAAAGTGACTCGTGAAACCACAGGCCCAGCCCCGCCGCACTCAGCGCCAGTACGAAGGTGGCGATCAGGCATTTACTGAAAATCGCCGAGGCCGCCGCCGGGTCGCCCTCGCCCAAGGACTTGCCGGCGCGCACGGTACCGCCCACTGCCAGCGCCAGCGCCAGGCCGAACAGCATGGCGAAGCAGGGAATCAGCAAATTCAGCGCGGCCAGCGCCTCGCCGCCGACGAAGTTGCCTATGAAGATTCCGTCGACGATGTTGGCCGTGGTCAATGCCAGCAGGCCCGCCACCGAGGACAAGGCGTAGCGGAGAAAAACTGGCCAATGAGGTCCGGACAGGATCGGATCTTGCCGCTCAGGGGGGCTGCTGGTAACCATGATAAAGACTTCCTGGCCCATCGAGATCCGTCATGATCGGCTCGGTCCTGCGATGCACGAGGACAGGCTCCTCAACACGCTCTCCGACGTCATGACGATCATCGAAATGAGAATGATAAGCAGC
Source organism: Halomonas sp. TH-94 (assembly GCF_057473365.1). Classification (NCBI taxonomy): domain Bacteria; kingdom Pseudomonadati; phylum Pseudomonadota; class Gammaproteobacteria; order Oceanospirillales; family Halomonadaceae; genus Halomonas; species Halomonas sp. TH-94. The sequence goes on along the minus strand of NZ_JBYCKL010000009.1, from coordinate 26,061 downwards.
CACAATAGCGCATTATGCGCCTATCAGGAAATCAATACGCGGGTGAAGTCCGCCAGCTCCTTCATTTTCTCCAGGGGGAGCTTCGAGGCCTGGGCATCCTGGGCCATCAAGACGCCCTCTTTGAGGGTATCGGCGATCCCTGCGCAGTAGAGAGCGGCCCCGGCATTCAAAGAGACGATATCGGCCGCTGGCCCCTCGCCGACCAGCGCCTCGCGCACCAGCCTGAGACTGTCCTCGGCGCTGACCACCTTGAGCGGCGCCAGCTCCTGACGTTCGATATTGAAATCCTCGGGCGTGACACTATAGCGGCGTATCTCGCCATCCTTGAGTTCGGCAACGTGGGTAGGCGCGGCCAGGGAGATCTCGTCAAGCCCGTCCTCCGCATGTACCACCATGACGTGGCGACTGCCGAGATACTTCAGCACTTCGGCCATTAGCGGCACCAGCTCGGCCGAGTAGACGCCAAGCACCTGATTCGGCGCCCCGGCGGGATTGGTCAGAGGTCCCAATATATTGAACAAGGTACGCACGCCCATCTCCCGCCGCGGGCCGATGGCGAAGCGCATGGCGGGGTGGTGGTTGGGCGCGAACATGAAACCCACGCCCACCTGCTCGATACAGCGTGCCACCTGCACCGGCTTCAAATCGAGGTGGATGCCGGCCATGTCGAACAGATCGGCACTGCCGGAGGAGGAGGAGACGCTACGATTACCATGCTTGGCCACGTGGGCGCCGGCAGCGGCCGCAACGAAACTGGACGCGGTAGAGACGTTGAACAGGTTGGCCCCATCGCCGCCCGTGCCGACGATGTCCACCACGTTCTCGGCATGAAGATGCACTCGCTTCATCAAGTCACGCATGACCTGAGCGGCGGCGCCGATCTCCTCGGGGGTCTCCCCTTTCATCGCCAGCCCCACCAGCAGCCCGCCAATCTGGGCATCGGTGGCTTCACCGGTCATGATCTGGTGCATGACCGCGTGGGTCTCGTCGAAACTCAGGTTCTCACGGCGCATCACCGCAGCAATGGCGTCTCGCATCTGCATGGGCAGTCACTCCTCTTTGGGGCGGGTCAGCGACGCTTCAGGAAATTGGCCAGCAGCTCATGCCCCTGGCGAGTCAAAATCGACTCCGGGTGGAACTGCACGCCCTCGATGTCCAGCTCACGATGACGTAACCCCATGATCAAATCAGGCGTCACGTCGTCAATATCGGTCCTGGACGTCACTTCAAGACAGTCGGGTAACGTTGCGGCCTCAACTACCAGGGAGTGATAGCGAGTGACCTCCAGCGGATCTTCGAGCCCGGCGAAAACGCCCCGACCATCGTGCCGAATTCGCGAGGTCTTGCCGTGCATCACCTGGGGTGCACGCACGACCTTGCCACCGTAAACCTGGCCGATGGCCTGATGCCCGAGACAGATGCCCAGAATGGGCAGGCGACCGGCAAAATGCTGGATCGCCGCGAGTGAGATACCCGCTTCGTTGGGGGTGCAGGGGCCCGGCGAAATGACCAGATGGGTAGGTGCCAGCGCCTCCATCTGTTCCAGCGTGATGGCGTCGTTGCGGTAGGTCACCACGTCGGCACCGAGCTCACCCAGATACTGCACAACATTGAAGGTAAAGCTGTCGTAGTTATCGATCATCAGCACGGACATGGCGTAAGGTCCTGTTCCAGCGTATCTGTCAATTCCAGTCGTAGGGGGCGACCAGCCGTGCTGGGCTGCTTCAGGCACAAAAAAGCCGCCCCGACGGCGGCATTTTTTCAGTCGTCAGCGTGCCGCCCCTCGCTCAGGAGCGCCACCACTGGGTAGAGTTCGGCGTATAGGCATCTGCGTTCATGTTGCAATAGTGCCGTCGTGGCAGTCGGGCTGTCAACGCCGGAAACGCGGCTCGACCTGGGACCCGACGTGCGTTGGTCTCAGGCAGGCAAGTCTCAGCTGGTCAGCTAACCTCCCAGTCTCTATCATCGGGCAGTGCGCTACCGCAAAAAGGAGATTGACGATGCGCTCTTCCCGCCTTGCCCGCATATGGCTGACGTTCCCTTTGGCCGCCATGGTCGGCAGCGTTACCGTAGCGTCAGCCAATCCCAAGGTAGTGGCCAGCTTCTCGGTTCTCGGAGACATGGTCAAACAGGTAGGCGGCAACGATATCGAACTGGTGTTATTGACGCCTATCGGCGCCGAGGTGCATGAGTGGGAGCTTACCCCCAACAACTTCATCGCCCTGGAAGATGCCGACATCGTCTTTTACAACGGCTACCAGCTCGAACAATGGATGCGTCAGGTGCACGCCACGGTGGGCAACAGAGCGCCGCTGGTGCCGGTGGCGGAGGCCTCTGAATATCCGACCCAGCCGATCGTCACGGGGGAATATACCGGAGAGCCGGACCCACATCTGTGGATGGATCCGCGTGCGGTGGCGGCCTACATGCAGGTCATTGCCGATCGACTCGGCGAGCTTTACCCACAGGCAGCGGACAATTTCCAGGCGCGCGCCGCCGCTGCCAGAGAAACGCTTGTACGGCTGCATGAGGAAATAGAAGAGCTGCTCGCACCGATTCCCGACGAACACCGCCTGCTTGTCACCACGGAGGCGGCCTTCGTCTACTTCGCCCAGGCCTATGACTTCCGCCACGACGGCATATGGGGCAGCAATTCCGAGACCGAGGGCTCTCCCCAGCAGTACATGCGCATCGTCGAAATGATCGAGCGATCCCAACCGGGCGCGCTGTTCTGGGAAAGCACCCTGTCGGATCGCTACATTCGCAGTATCGCCGCCGATACGGGGGTTGAGGTGGCCGGCCCACTCTATGTGGATTCAATCGGCGAATCCGGCAGCGAGGCCTCGAACTACGTCAACATGATGCGTCACAACGCCAGTCTGATCCGCAGCGCCCTGGCTGGCGATGGCGATGGCGACGACATGAAAGAAGACAAAGAAGAAAAGGAAGAAGAGAAGGCCGCCCGGAGAAGCAGAACGAAGAACGAATGAGAGCCTCCTGTAGGATTGTTCCACCGGCCCTGTCGCTCATCGAGCAGCAGGGCCGGTTGCCTTCAGCGACTAGAGATTGTCCAACCCCCTCTCGGCCATGGCCACGGCTCGGAAGATGGCGCGCCCCTTGTTGAGCGTCTCCTGCCACTCCATCTCGGGTACGGAATCGGCCACCACTCCGGCCCCGGCCTGTACATGCAGCTCGCCGTCCTTGATCACCGCGGTACGAATGGCAATGGCGGTGTCCATGTTGCCGTGCCAGGAAAGGTAACCCACCGCACCGGAATAGATGCCGCGCTTGACCGGCTCCAGCTCGTCGATGATCTCCATCGCCCGGATCTTGGGTGCCCCCGAGAGCGTGCCCGCCGGGAAGGTGGCGCGCAGTACGTCCATGGCGGAAAGCCCCGGCTTCAGTCGCCCGGTGACGTTGGAGACGATATGCATGACGTGGGAGTAGCGCTCCACGGCCATCTGGTCGGTCACCTGTACCGACCCCGTCTCGCATATGCGGCCAACGTCGTTGCGCCCCAGGTCGATCAGCATCAGGTGCTCGGCGATCTCCTTGGGGTCGGCCAGCAGCTCGGCCTCGAGCGCACGGTCCTCCTCCTCGGTTTTGCCGCGTACCCGAGTGCCGGCGATGGGTCGTACCGTGACCTCGCCATCTTCCAGCCGCGTGAGAATCTCCGGAGAAGAGCCCACCACGTGGTGATCGCCCAGGTTGAAGAAGAACATGTAGGGCGAGGGGTTGAGGCTGCGCAGCGCACGGTACAGGTCCAGTGGCGAAGCCTGATATGGAATCGACATGCGCTGGGAGGGCACGCACTGCATGACATCGCCGGCCAGCACGTACTCCTTGATCTTGTCTACCGCCGCCTTGAAGCCGTCTTCGGTGAAGCCGGAGGTGAAATGCCCCTCCTCTACCGCAACGCGCCCGGTGCCTGGGCTGACGGCTTGCGCAACGGCGCTGCGCAGGCGCTGCTCCAGCCCTTCCAGACGCGCTACGGCCGATGCATAGGCATCCGTAGCCGCGGGGTCGGCATGGGTCCACAGCGTCAGTCGTCCGGACAGGTTGTCGAACACGACCAGTTCGTCGCACACCATCAGCAGAATGTCAGGAACGCCGAGAGGATCGGGCTTCTCGACACCGCGCAGACGCGGCTCTATATAGCGAATGGTGTCATAGCCGAAGTAGCCCACCAGACCACCATCGAAGCGGGGTTGATCGTCGAGCTGTGGCACTCGGAAACGGGTCTGGAACTGCTCTATCCAGGCAAGAGGGTCGCTCACTTCAAGCGCTTGTCGGCATTCGCCATGACGGAAGTGGCTGACATGGAAACCACGTACCTCGATACGCTCATGACTCGGCAGCCCGATGATCGAATAGCGCCCCCACTTCTCGCCGCCCTGAACCGATTCCAGCAGGAAGGTCCAGGGCTCGTCGGCCAGCTTCAGATAGGTCGAAAGCGGCGTATCGAGATCGGCCAGGACCTCGCGAGTGACCGGAATGCGGTTATAGCTGGCCTCGGCCAGGGCACGGAAACGATCGGGCGTCATCATGACGAATTCCTCGAGAGTGGGATGGTGTCGACGAGTTCTGCCAGGGAGTCAACCAGCGCATCGGGCCGGCTATCGCCTATCGGCTCACCATGGTTGTAGCCATAGGTTACCGCCAGGGTTCGAAAGCCGGCAGCGTGCCCTGCCGCCACATCATGGCGAGAGTCCCCCACCATCAGGCAGGCCGCAGGCGCCCGGTCGAAGCGTTCGGCCACGTGGCGCAAGGGAGCCGGATCGGGCTTCTTCTGCGGCAGGCTGTCGCCACCGAGGCAAAGCGCGAAGTGATGCTCGAGGCCAAACTGCTCGAGGATGGGCTGAATGAACGCGGCAGGCTTGTTGGTGATCAGCGTCAGCGTCAGTTCTCTGTCCCGCAGCGCATCCAGGCACTCGCGCACCCCGGGATAGAGAGAAGTTCTCGAACCGGGGTCGCGTCCGTAGTACTCGAGAAAGGCCGTATGGGCTCGGGCCAGAAGCTGCTCGTCGGGCATCTCCTGCCGAGCAAACGTCAGCGCCCGCTCCATCAGTATGAGAGAACCGTTGCCCACCCAGTCGCGTACCCGAGTCTCGCCCGCCAAGGGTAGTTCCAGTTCAGCCAGGCTGGCATCGACGGCCGCTGCCAGGTCGGGGACGGAATCTATCAGGGTGCCGTCCAGGTCGAAGCTGACCAGCCGTATGCCGCTCAAGATGGGGTGCATGGTGATTCCTCGTGACTCGACCGGCCTGCCAGCCAGGCCCTTTTGCGTGCTGCCGTGAGCCGCTTGATCTCGGCCTCGAGACGCAGCGCTTCCGCATGACCGCCGACCGGCTCCTGATGCACCAGCGTCAGCGGGCTCCGTCCGCGCAGCGACTTGGCCCCGCGCCCGGCGGCATGCTGAGCCACGCGCCTGGCCACGTCGGTGGTGATACCGGTGTAGAGCGCCCCTCGAGGCGTTTCCAGCATATACAGGTACCACAGTGGCGACGGGTTGGTCATGGTGCCGGCCTACACCGATGCCAGCTGCTCGCGAAAATCGCGCACTACGCTGTCGTAGCGGTGCGGATCGCTATCACTGCCGGCATTGAAGATGGCCGAGCCTGCCACGAAAGTGTCGGCACCCGCGCGGGCAATGTCGGCAATGTTATCGACCTTGACGCCACCGTCGATCTCGAGCCGGATGTCCCGACCCGAGACGTCGATGCGCCGGCGCACCTCACGCAGCTTGTCCAGCGTGGCGGGAATGAAGGCCTGTCCACCGAAGCCGGGGTTGACGCTCATCAGCAGGATCATGTCGACCTTGTCCATGACGTAGTCGAGATAGGAGAGCGGCGTGGCGGGATTGAATACCAGCCCGGCCTTGCAGCCTCCGCTGCGAATCAGCTGCAGCGAGCGGTCGATATGCTCCGAGGCTTCCGGGTGAAAGGTGATATAGCTTGCCCCGGCATCGATGAAGTCGCCGATCAATCGGTCCACCGGCTTGACCATCAAATGGGCGTCGATGGGAGCGGTGACGCCGTGCTTGCGCAGCGCCTCGCAAACCATCGGGCCGATGGTCAGGTTGGGCACGTAATGGTTGTCCATGACGTCGAAATGAACGATGTCGGCCCCGGCGGCCAGCACGTTGTCGACTTCCTCGCCCAAGCGGGCAAAGTCTGCGGAAAGGATCGAAGGAGCTATCAGAAAGTCGCGTTTCGCGTCACTCATGGGAGAAACCAGCCATCGCTCGTGGAAAGGCGCCATGGTACCAGACTGCTCCGAGAGCCGACTCAAGACAGCCAATGAAGCTTATAGAAAAAAAGAATAAAAACCCGGATTGTAATTCCACATGCGCAGACATACCCTTGCACTCAATGACCTTTCCTGTCGGAGATATGCGCATGTTGCTCCCCACCCTACGCCGTACTCTCATTGCCGCCGCCCTGGGCCTAAGCCTGGCCACTCCGGCCATGGCCGCAGAGCGCGAAATCCTCAACTCTTCCTACGACATTGCGCGTGAGCTTTTCGCGGCGATCAACCCCGAGTTCAGCAACCACTGGCAGGGGGAGCAGGGCGAGGAGATCGGCATTCAGCAGTCCCATGGCGGCTCCTCGGCCCAGGCCAGAGCCATCCTTCAAGGGCTGCGTGCCGACGTGGTGACCTATAACCAGGTGACCGACGTCCAGGTGCTGGCAGACGCCGGACTGGTGGCCGAGGACTGGCAGCAACAGCTGCCCAACAACGCCTCGCCCTACTACTCCACCACTGCATTCCTGGTGCGCAAGGACAACCCCAAGGGGATCGAGAGCTGGGACGACCTGGTACGTGAAGACGTGAGAATGGTCTTTCCCAACCCCAAGACCTCGGGTAATGGTCGCTATACCTACCTTGCCGCCTGGGGCTTTGCCCAGCAGGAGTTCGACGGCGACGAGGAACGGATCCACGATTTCATGCGCACCTTCCTGCGCAACGTGGCGGTGTTCGATACCGGCGGCCGCGGTGCCACCACCAGTTTCATCGAGCGCGGTCTCGGTGACGTACTCATCAGCTTCGAGTCCGAGGTCAACAATATTCGCCAGGAGTACGGCAGCGACGACTATGAAGTGATCGTGCCCCCGGTGAGCATTCTGGCCGAATTCCCGGTAGCCGTGGTCGAGCCCAACGCCGAGCGCAACGGCAACCTCGACCTGGCCCAGGCCTATGTCGAATATCTCTACAGCGAAGAGGCCCAGCGTCAGCTGGCCGGTTTCAACTATCGCGTGCATCACGAGACGGTAGCCGAAGAGTTCGCCGATCATTTCCCCGAGACCGAGCTCTTGCTGGTCGAGGATATCGCCGGCAGCTGGGAAGAAGCGATGGAAACCCATTTCGGCAGCGGCGGCCTGCTCGACCAGTTGCAGCGGCGTCGCTGATGCTTGCACCGCATGACCGATACGACGTGAGCGAGGCAGTATGAGCAGCCGTTCCTTCGCCTTCGCCCTCGGCCTCGGCAGCACCCCTACGCGGGTGCTGCCGGGTTTTGGCCTTTCGCTCGGTATCAGCCTGACCTTCGTCTCGCTGATGCTGCTGCTGCCCATGACCGGTCTGTTCGGCCAGTTGGCTGGGCTGAGCCTGGCCGAGTACTGGGCGATCGTCACCAATGAGCGGGTGGTGGCGAGCTACGTGGTGACCATCGGGGCCGCTGCCGTGGCGGCCGTCGTCAACGGCGCCTTCGGCCTGCTGCTCGCCTGGGTACTGGTGCGCTACGAATTCCCCGGCAAGCGTCTGCTCGATGCGCTGATGGATCTGCCCTTCGCCCTGCCCACCGCCGTGGCCGGCATCACCCTGGCCACGCTCTACTCCAGCAATGGCTGGATGGGCCAGCTGCTCGAACCGCTGGGGCTGCAGGTAGCCTACACCTGGGTCGGCATCGCCCTGGCCATGTCCTTCACCAGCATCCCCTTCGTGGTACGCACGGTTCAGCCGGTACTCGAGGACATGCCCTACGAGATGGACGAAGCGGCCCTGACCCTCGGCGCCTCCGACTTCACCGGCTTTCGCCGCGTTATCCTTCCCCATTTGTGGCCGGCGCTGGTAACCGGCACCGGGCTTGCCTTCGTGCGCTCGCTGGGGGAGTTCGGCGCGATCATCTTCATCGCCGGCAACATGCCCTACGAGACCGAAATCACCGCGCTGATGATCTTCGTGCGCCTGCAGGAGTATGACTGCGCCGGCGCTTCAGCCATCGCTTCGGTGGTGCTGTTCGTCTCGCTCGCCCTGCTGCTCGCCATCAACGTCTGGCAGGGACGCTTCATCAAGCGTCTGCATGGAGGACACGGCTGATGCAACGAATCGGTGATGGTCGTGCCGTTCGGCGCCTGCTGATCGGCGCCGCCGTGGTGCTGGCAGCGCTGTTCCTGCTGCTGCCGCTGGTGGCAATCTTCGCCCAGGCCTTCGCCCGGGGCTTCGACGTATTCTGGGCCAACGTCACCAACCACTACACCCTGGCGGCGATTCAACTGACCCTGGTCATCGCCTTGTTGACGATTCCCGTGTGCCTGGTGTTCGGTGTGGCCCTGGCCTGGCTGGTGACACGCTTTCGCTTCCCCGGCCGGCGTATCCTGCAGACGCTGATCGACATACCCTTTGCCGTCTCTCCGGTGGTAGCCGGCCTGGTCTATCTGCTGCTCTACGGTCGCACCGGCTGGCTGGGCAGCTGGCTCGATGGCCATGACATCCAGCTGATGTTCGCCTGGCCCGGCATCCTGCTGGTCACCATCTTCGTCACCTGCCCCTTCGTCGCCCGTGAGTTGATTCCCCTGATGCAGGCCCAGGGCTCACGCGAGGAGGAGGCGGCCGTTACCCTGGGCGCACCGGGCTGGACGATCTTCCGCCGGGTCACACTGCCCAATATTCGCTGGGCACTGCTCTACGGCGTGATCCTGACCAACGCCCGGGCAGTGGGCGAATTCGGCGCCGTCTCCGTGGTCTCCGGCGCCATTCGGGGCCATACCAACACCCTGCCGCTACATCTGGAGCAGCTCTACCAGGACTACAATACGGTAGGCGCCTTCGCCAGCGCGTCGCTGCTGGCTCTGATTGCCCTGCTCACACTGGTCGCCAAGGCCAGTCTGGAATGGCGCGCCGCGCGCCGGGAGGTTCACCCTTGAGCATCCGCCTACAAAACATCGGTAAGCATTTCGGCAAGAGCCGGGCGCTGGAACCGATCGATCTGAACATCGCCGAAGGCGAACTGGTCGGCCTGCTCGGCCCCTCCGGCTCCGGCAAGACCACGCTTCTGCGGATCATCGCGGGGCTGGAAGTGGCTGATCGCGAGCCTGTCGGACGTATCCTGTTCGGCGACCGAGACGTGACCCACCTGCACGTTCGCGACCGCCGCATCGGTTTCGTGTTTCAGCACTATGCGCTGTTCCGGCACATGTCGGTGTTCGACAATGTGGCTTTCGGCCTTACCGTCATGCCGCGCAAGAGCCGCCCTTCCAGCGGCGAGATCCGCAGCCAGGTGCACCGCCTGCTGGAGATGGTCCAGCTCGAGCACATGGCCCACCGTTACCCCGCCCAGCTCTCCGGGGGGCAACAGCAGCGCGTCTCGCTGGCACGGGCCCTGGCCCTGCGCCCCGACGTGCTGCTGCTCGACGAGCCCTTCGGCGCACTGGATGCCAAGGTCCGCCAGGAGCTGCGCCGCTGGCTGCGCCATTTGCACGACGAGCTCAACTTCACCAGCCTGTTCGTCACCCATGACCAAGAAGAGGCGCTGGAGCTTTCCGATCGGGTGGTCGTGATGAGCAACGGCCGTATCGAGCAGATCGACACACCCGACCAGCTCTATCGCCATCCGGTCAACCGCTTCGTGTTCGAGTTCCTGGGCGATGTCAATCACTTGGAAGGTCGCGTTCGCAACGGGGTGTTGACCTGCGGTGACGCCCGTCTGGCAGTCGACTTCGCTGACGGTCAGGAAGAGCTGCTGCTACGCCCCCATGAGCTCGAACTGGCGACGAGCCCCTCGCCCGAAGCGCAGATGCCGGTGACCGTGACGGCTATCTCGCCAGTAGGTGCCGAAGTTCGCGTAGAGCTGGAAGCGGACTGGATGGGAGAGCCTTGGCTGGCCACGGTGAGTCATGCCGATTACGAAAGACTCGCCCTCACTCGGGGCATGCGGCTGTATGCCCTGCCCCGACGCTGGCATCGATTTCCCGCCGAACGAAGCAAGCAAGGCAAACGCAGGGCTGCCACGGTGAACTGAGCACTGCAGTGGCGCTCAGGCTGTCGCATTTTCTTGGCGAGACCAGGCCATGAGCGTTTCCTGTTCGCCGCTATGGGGCTCGCGGCGCTCTTCCACGACCTGGAAGCCGAGCCGGCGATAAAAGGAAACCGCCCGAACGTTGCGTGAGTATACGCACAGGGTGATGCGCTCCCGCTGGCTCATGGCGTACGCCATCAGTTGGCTGCCATGCCCGAAGCTCTGCAGCTCGGGCTCGATGAACAGTGCTTCCAGATGATCGTCGTTGAGGGCGGCGAATCCCACCGGGCGACCAGCGGCTTCGAGCACCCAGGTTTCCGCTCCGGGCAGGTAGATCTGCTCCATGTCCTTGGCACGCTCACGCCAGAAACGTGAAGGGATGAAGCTATGGGCCATCAGTGAGGCACGAAGCCAGATATCGATGAGCTGCGGAATATCCTCTCTCGTGGCGGGGCGTATCATCCGGTGTACTCCTGTCCTGAGAGGGGGTGGGAATTGTCAATAACAGGCACGAAGCCAGTGTAACCGTATTGCCGTCGTACGGTGCAACGCTGTTGCCCTCCGTCACCTGGCGATATACTGCGCAAGCGACTGAAGCCAGCGTCTTTCGCTGCTTTACGCAAGGCCAAACGCGGGCCCAACCCCCTGGCCCGAACGACGAATTCCAGGAGCAACAATGAACCGACGTCATGCCCTGTGTGCCATGGCAGCCCTATTGGCAACTGCCCTGCTGGCCGGCTGCGCCAGCCCTCACTATCTCCAGCTCAATCCCCAGCGCAGCGTCTCGGTCCATCAGACCGGCAGTGGCCAGGCCGTCACGGTGGCAGCCGTGGACGAACGCGACAGCGATGTCATCGGCACCCGCACCGGCAGCGCCATGTCCACCGCCGTCATCACGGTCAGCGCACATGAGCTGATACCGCAACTGCAGCGCGAGGCCGAGCTTGCCGTGCGTGACATGGGCTATTCGCCAACCACGGAGCCCGGCAGCGGTCGCCCCAGCCTCACGGTTACCCTGCTGCACCTCGGCTATGAGCGCGGCGACAGCCGCCCCGTCATCGATGAGGCACGCCTGGAAGCCGTCCTGGAGGTCAAGGTAACCAATCAGGGCACCACCTATACCGGCACCTATACCTCACGGCGTAGCCAGAGCTATGCCGTGAGGCCTGGCCGTGACGCCAACCGACGCATGCTCAACGACCTGATCGGCGACGCCCTGGATCGCGCCTTCAGCGACCCGGAACTCGCTCGCCTGCTGGCCCGCTGAGGGCCACGAGTCGCATGGACGACGGGGCCGCCCGCAAGCGGCCCTGATCGCCTCGGTCAGACCGAGGGCCCCCGCCTCACCAATGCCCAGACGCTTTCACGAAAACCACTCCCCTCCTCGGGCTCCCCGTCTTCCAGGTGGGTGACCTGAAAATTGGGTTCGAAGAGTTCGCGAATTTCGTCGCCAGGAACGTGAAATGGCGGTCCGCCCTCCTCGTCACCGGGCTCACGTGCAAGCGCGATCAGCAGGCCGCATGCACCGGGCGGAATCAGCTGAGCGAGGTGAAAGGCATAGCGCTGCCTTGTGGCAGGCGGTAAGGCAATCAAGGATGCGCGGTCATAGAAGGCACCAATCTCGGCCGCCTGATCGATATGAAAGTGGAAGAAATCGCCGCACCACAGCTCGACGCTGCCTTGTCGACAGATCGAAAAGGGGTCCTGCCGATAGCGGGAGATCTCGCCAACGCCCTCGTTCACGAACTGTTCGATGGCTTCACTGGATAGCTCGATCCCCAGCACGGGGTGATCGCGCTGCGCCAACCAACGCATGTCCAGGCTCTTGCCGCACAAGGGGACCAGCACCTTGGTGCCTGCCCGTACCTGCAGCGCAGGCCAATGGCGGATCAGCGCCGGATGCGCCTCGTGGCGATGAAAACCGATACGCCCTTCGCGCCAGCGATCGAGCCATTCTCGGGTCATGTCACCACCTCAGAACCAGCGATCGCGCTTGCGCCGCTTGCGGGGCAGGTGCGGAACGATCAACCCCACCAGCAGTCCGGCGCCGGCCACCCCGCCGCCGTACATGAAGTAACGCATCAGCAGGTCTTCTTCCTGGGTATCCAGGCGTGCCTGCAGCTGACGGATGGTGCTACGCGAGCGGTCGGCTTCACTGTCCAGCTGATGATTGCGCTGCTCAAGCTCGGCAATACGTTGCTCGCGCGCGTCGAGGGTCTCGGTCATGGCTGAGACCCTTCCCTCCCAGGTCTCGTTGATGCCACCCAGCTCCTCCTCGAGCTGCGCAACCTGTTCCTCGAGTCGCGGTAACTGATCGCGGGCACTCGGCGACCCCTGCAACTCGCTACTCAATATCCACACGCGGTCGCCCTCGGCGCTCTCGACCCGGCTGTAGTTGCCGCTGGTTTCAAGCAGGGTAACCGGCTCGCCAGCGGTCAAGGTGCCAACGATACGGTAGCCGTCAGTAGGGCCACTGCGTACGTAGGTGCTCAACTCATCCGAAACCCAGCGCTCGGAGCCCTCTGGCTGCTGAGCATGCAGAGGCGAGCTCACCAGACCCAGCGCGATACCCGCGAGAATAAACTTGAATCGATGCTTCATGCCGTTGTCCTGGCTATCCAGGCCACGCATCCATAATCATGGCATGCCCGTGGCGAGTGTCGTTCAGCGGCCTGTCCACAGAATCTGTGGATAAGCCCCGGGAAAACCGCTGGAAAGGCAGCGTAGCGGCGCCCAGCCCCGGGGCTGCGTCAGGTTGATCATTTCCTGAGCAGGGTATGGCCGGGGTCATAAATGCGGGCGTGCCGCTCAGCGCTCGCCCTTGGGCGGTAGCATCGGGCCACGCGGAAATTCCGCCACGCGCCCCTCGCTCTTGACTGCTCTGGCCGGCCCCTCACGCTCCACCTCGTCGATACGCACGATGGCATTCAGCGGCAGGTAGCTGCGCTTGACGCCATCGAAAGTGTGTCGCAGGCGATCGGCGGAGGGGTCGACCACCAGCTTCGAGCCATCCTCGAAGACAAATTCCTCGACCTCGATGAAGCCCCAAAGTTCGCTCTGGAAGATTTCCCTGGCGTAGAGCTCCCAGATTTCGCCCTGCTGGTGAAAAACCACCCGATAGATCGGCTTGGCCGCCATAAGGCCGTCTGTCCTCAACGTTCTGTTACGCTTATATATCCCGCTATGGGACTGCCAAGCGCTAGCGTACCACAGGCGCAGCATGCCGCGGTGCCCCACTGGCCCCATCAGGCCGCCTTCCGTATAATGGCACGCACCTTCGAGAACGGCTTGATAAAGCCCATTCCCGCGACACTCCACTCACCGGTGACGCACGCGTCGGACAACCGACCCTCTATCCTATGGCGAAGAAACTCTTCATCAAGACCCACGGCTGCCAGATGAACGAGTACGACTCCGCACGCATGGCGGATCTGCTCGGCGAATCGCACCAGCTCGAATTGACCGACGACGAAGGCGACGCCGACGTCATTCTGCTCAACACCTGCTCGATTCGCGAGAAGGCTCAGGAAAAAGTCTTCCACCAGCTCGGCCGCTGGAAGAAACTCAAGGAAGCCAACCCCGATCTGGTGATCGGCGTGGGCGGCTGCGTGGCCAGTCAGGAAGGCGAAGCGCTGCGCAAGCGTGCGCCCCATGTCGACATGGTGTTCGGCCCGCAGACTCTGCATCGGGTACCGGCGATGCTGGATGCCCGGCGGGACAACCAGATTTCGGTCGTCGACGTTACCTTCCCCGAGATCGAAAAATTCGATCACCTACCCAAGCCAAGCTCCGACGGCGCCTCCGCCTTCGTATCGGTCATGGAGGGCTGCTCGAAGTACTGCACCTTCTGCGTGGTGCCCTATACCCGCGGCGAGGAGGTCTCGCGTCCCTTCGAGGCGGTAATGGAAGAGGTGATCCACCTGGCCGACCAGGGCGTGCGCGAAATCAATCTGCTGGGCCAGAACGTCAACGCCTATCGCGGCGAAAACCAACTGGGCGACGAGATCGACCTGGCGGAACTGATCGCCTGCGTGGCAGCGGTGGATGGCATCGACCGCATTCGCTTCACCACCTCACACCCGGTCGAATTCAGCGACAGCCTGATCGAGGCCTATGGCGAGATTCCCGAACTCGTCAGCCATCTTCATTTACCGGTTCAGGCCGGCTCCGACCGCATACTGGCGGCCATGAAGCGTGGCCACACGGTCGAGGAGTACGTGGAGAAGATGGAACGCATCCGCGCGCTACGCCCGGACATCAGTTTCTCTTCCGACTTCATCATCGGCTTCCCCGGCGAGACGGAGGAGGATTTCGAAGCCACCATGAATTTGATCCATCGCATCGGCTTCGACCACTCCTTCAGCTTCGTCTACTCGGCACGCCCCGGCACCCCGGCCGCGGCACTGCCAGACGACACCCCGGAGAGCGTCAAGAAACAGCGTCTGGCGATCTTGCAGGAACGTATCAACCAGCAAGCCATGCAGATCTCGCGCCGCATGGTGGGCACCACCCAGCGCATTCTCGTCAGCGGTTTTTCGCCCAAGGACCCCGGTCAGCTGTCGGGCCGAACCGAGAACAACCGCGTGGTCAACTTCCGTGCCGCCAATCCCACCGAGCTGATCGGCTACTTCGTCGACGTCACCATCACCGAGGCGCTGCCCAATTCTCTACGCGGCGAATTGGCGTCGCCGGCACTACAATGACGACAGGAGATGCCCCGGTTCTGAGATTCGAACCGGGCTCCGCGATCTGAAAGCATTGCCCTGCCGAAAGGCAGGGCAGTAAGCTGGGTGCCCATACACGCAACGGATGGATTTCACCACCTTGAGTCAACTCGCCTCACAGGCCAACCGCATCATCACATTGAGCCTCGAGCCCAATGATCCACAGCGCCTCGCCAACCTTTGCGGTCAGCGGGACGAGCATCTCAAACTGGTCGAGTCGCGCCTTGGCGTGACGCTGCGCAATCGCGGCAACGTCTTCCAGCTCGCCGGCCCCGGCCACCGGGTAAAGGCGGCAGCCAACGTGCTGGAGCACCTTTATCGCGAGGCCGAAGCCAGTGAGTTGACGCCGGACACCGTGCATCTCTTCTTGCAGGAATCCGGACGTGAAGCGCTCGACGAAGAGGAAGGGCCCGTCGACGACGAGGTGCTGCTGCGTACGCCCAAGGTACTGATCAAGCCCCGTGGCCAGAATCAGCAGAATTACGTCTCGAGCATACGGCAGCACGACATCAACTTCGGCATCGGTCCGGCCGGAACCGGCAAGACCTACCTGGCCGTCGCTGCGGCAGTGGAAGCGCTCAATCATCAGGAAGTGCGCCGCATCCTGCTGGTACGCCCGGCCGTAGAGGCCGGCGAGAAGCTCGGCTTCCTGCCCGGCGACCTGGCGCAGAAGATCGATCCCTACCTGCGCCCGCTCTACGATGCCCTCTATGAGATGCTTGGCTTCGAGCAGGTGGGCAAGCTGATCGAACGTCAGGTGATCGAGATTGCCCCGCTGGCCTACATGCGCGGGCGCACCCTGAACAATGCCTTCATCATTCTCGACGAAAGCCAGAACACCACGCGCGAGCAGATGAAGATGTTCCTGACCCGTATCGGCTTCGGTTCCACCGCCGTGATCACCGGTGACGTCACCCAGGTCGACTTGCCTCGCGGCCAGAGCTCCGGCCTGATCCAGGTGCTCGAGGTGCTCAAGGGGACCGCCGGCATCGGCGTGACTCACTTCGCCGCCAAGGACGTGGTGCGCCACCCACTGGTACAGCGCATCATCGAAGCCTACGAAAGCTTCGAGGCAGATCAGGAAGTTCAGGAGCGCGCTCGTCGCGAAGTTCGCGAGCGGGAACGGGAAGCCCTGCGCCAGGAGCGTGAACGATACAGGGACGACGACAGGAAATGAGCCCGGCAGCGATCGTCGACCGCCAGCTTGCCGCTACCGGCCGGAACGTGCCGGAGCAGGAGCGGCTGGAAACCTGGGTAGCGGCCGTGCTGTCGCGCTTCCCCGAGGAGACGCGACACGAAGTGACCGTTCGCTTCGTCGACGTCGAAGAGGGCCAGGCTCTCAATCGCGACTATCGCGGTTACGACAAGCCAACCAACGTGCTTTCCTTTCCCTTCGAGGCCCCACCCGGGGTAGCGCTGCCGCTGCTCGGCGATCTGGTACTATGTCATCCGGTGGTGATGCGTGAGGCTGACGAACAGGGCAAGCGTCTCGTGGATCACTATGCACACCTGGTAGTGCACGGCATTCTGCACCTGCTCGGCCACGACCACCTCGAAGAAGAGGAGGCCGAGGAAATGGAGCGGTTGGAGCGTGAGATCCTCAACGGTTTTGCCATTGCCGACCCTTACGCAACGCCACCGATGACAAACGAACAACAAGATGACCGCAAGGACGAGACGTAAGCGATGAGTGACGACCGAACGACCGGCCAAGGTGGAAGGTCCTGGCTCGACAAGCTGCTCGGCGCCCTCTCGGGTGACAGCGAAGGCCCCAGCTCGCGGGAAGAGCTGATGGAGTTCCTGCGTGAAGCGTCCACCCGCCTCAAGCTGGATCAGGACGCCATGATGATCATTGAGGGCGCTCTGCAGATAAGTGACCAGCAGGTGCGGGAAGTGCTCATTCCACGCTCTCAGGTAGCCGCCATTGCCGTGGATCAGCCCGCCGAGGAGTACCTGGCCCTGATCAACGAAACCGGACACTCGCGCTACCCGGTGATCGGCGAGAATCTCGACGAGGTGAAGGGCCTGCTGCTGGTCAAGGATCTCCTCAAGCTGCTGAACCAGCCCGCCGAAGAGCGTGAGGGTTTCTGTCTCGAGGACGTGCTGCGTCCCGCCATGTTCGTGCCGGAATCCAAGCGTCTGAACAGCCTTCTAAAGGAATTCCGCGACACTCATAACCATATGGCCGTGGTGGTCGACGAGTATGGCGGTACTGCCGGCATCGTCACCATCGAAGATATCCTCGAGCAGATCGTCGGCGATATCGAGGACGAACACGATACCGACGAAGATGACGATATTCGTGTTCTCGGCGAAGGCCGCTACGCCATTCGCGCCCTGACCCCCATCGAGGATTTCAACGAGCGCTTCGGCACACGCTTCTCCGATGACGAATTCGATACGGTGGGCGGGCTGGTGATGCAGCGCTTCGGCCACCTGCCCGGACGTGGCGAGCATGCCGAGCTCGGCGGCTGGCGCTTTACCGTTCTCAATGCCGACAACCGCCGCATACGACTGCTCGAGGCCGTTCAGCAGGACGAATCGACGCCCATTCAGGATTGAACCGCCCTTCAGGATGCCATACACCATGAAACAGACACGTCTGCCGCCTGCTCTCGGCTACCTGGCGGCACTCGTTGCAGGCGTGCTCACCACGCTGACCGCTTCACCCTACGAGCTCTGGTGGCTGGGCCCGCTGGCTGCGGGTCTCGTCTACTGGGCGATCAGACCATTGCGGGCACGCCAGGCGGCGCTGCTCGGCTGGTGCTATGGAATCGGCCTGTTCGGCACGGGCGCCTCGTGGGTCTACGTCTCGATCCACGACTATGGCTATACGGGCATGCCACTGGCGGTGTTCCTCACCACCCTGTTCGTCTGTGCCATGGCCCTGTTCGCCGCCGCAACATTGTGGCTCTATCGCCTGCTGTGCGGACCGCGCCTGGCCTTCCTCACCTTCGCCGGCGCCTGGGTACTGGGGGAATGGTTGCGCACTTGGCTGTTCACGGGCTTCCCGTGGCTGCTGCTGGGTACCTCTCAGGTTGACTCCCCCCTGGCGCCATGGGCACCCATCGGCGGAGTGTATCTGCTCTCGCTGATCGTCGTTCTTACCGGCACACTGGGCGCGGAATTCCTGCGTCGCCGCTGGTGGGCCGCCCTGCCCATCGCCGCCCTGTGGCTCGTTCCTCTGGCTCTGCCCACGCAGTGGACCGAACCCTCCGGCGATCCGCTGCGAGTGGCACTGCTGCAAGGCAACCTCGATCAGTTGATCAAGTGGACCCCGGAAGGCCAACGCATGGCCGCCAATACCTATTTGACGATGACCCAGGCGTACGCTGACGAGGCCGACCTGGTCGTCTGGCCCGAAGCGGCGCTGCCCATGTTCGAGGACGAGGCCGAGCCCATACTCGCCCGCGCCCAGGCCCACCTGGCGCCGGGTAGCGCCCTTGTCACCGGCATTCTGCAGCGTGAGGGGCGCGGGCTCTATTACAACAGCGTGATCGGCCTGGGCAACGCCGAGGGGGAGTATCGCAAGGCCCATCTCGTGCCCTTCGGTGAATACCTGCCACTCGAGCGCTGGCTACGTGGCACCATCGCCTTCTTCGACCTCCCGATGCCTGCCATGACGCCAGGCCCCTCGGGGCAGCCGCCGATTCGCGCCGCCGGCACCGTAATCGGCAACGCGATCTGCTATGAAATCATCTATGCCGATCTGGTGGCCGAGCAGGCCCGAAACAGCGAACTGCTGCTGACGGTTTCCAATGACACCTGGTTCGGCAAGTCGATCGGCCCACTCCAGCACCTTCAGATGGCCCGCCTGAGGGCGCTGGAAAACGGTCGCTATGTGGTGCGAGCCACCAGCAATGGGGTCACGGTCGTGATCGACCATCACGGTCGGATCGTAGCCCGCGCGCCCCAGTTCGAGACGGTGGCACTACTTGCCGAAGCCGTGCCGATGCAGGGCCTGACACCCTTTACCCGCACTGGAAGCTGGCCGGTATGGCTGCTCAGCGCTCTGCTGGTCCTACCCGGCCTGCGACTGGCAACGCGACGCCAGCGAGGGTTCCGCGATCGTTGACTCCTCTCGTAAACGTCGAGAGCTCCAACGCAACGAGGCCCGCTGATGCGGGCCTCGTTGCGTTGGGCATTCAAGCAACAGGATCAATCGGTTTTGGACGTCACTTCGCCCAGCACCTCGGGTATGGTCATGCGAACGTAGCGGCCCGGAGCTTCTTCAAGCAGCTTCAGCTCCCCCTCGCCCGGTTGACGAGCCGGTACCATCTTGCTGCTGTCGGCATACCCGCCCTCGGTCATCCAGCGCTGCCAGTGAGGCCACCAGGAGCCCTCGTGGGACTCCGCCCCGGCGAGCCAATCCTCATGGTTGGCCGGTAGCTCGTCGTTGGTCCAGTAACCGTACTTGTTTCGCTGCGGGGGATTGACGATACCGGCAATGTGGCCGGAGCCGCCCAGCACGAAGGTGACCGGCCCCTTCGGCAACAGCGCCCCATAGTAGGTGCTGTTCCACTTGGCGATGTGGTCCTCGCTGGTGGAGATGAAATAGCTTGGTGTCGATATCTTGCGCAGATCGATCTTGACGCCATCCAGCTCGATACCGCCCGGCTCCACCAGTCGATTCTCCAAATACATATGACGCAGATACCAGCCATGGGTGCCCGCCGGAAGGTTGGTGCCATCCGTGTTCCAGTAGAGCAGGTCGAACGGTGCCGGATTTTCGCCCTTCAGGTAGTTGCTGACATAGAAGGACCAAAACAGGTCGTTCTCGCGCAGCAGGTTGAAGGTATAGGCCATGGAGCGGCCGTCGAGGTAGCCGTCCTGCTCCATGCGCGCTTCGATACCCTGCAAGATCGGCTCGCTGAGCAGCACTCCGAGCTCGCCGGGATCGCGGAAATCCTGGAGCGTTGCCATATAGGTGACCGACTTGATCTTGCGCCCGCGGCGGGTGCTGGTGAGGTAGGCCACGGTAGAAGCCGCCAGCGTACCGCCGATGCAGTAGCTGAGCAGGTTGACCGATTTTTCGCCGCAGGCCTGCTCGATGGCATCCATGGCTGCTATCGGCCCCATCTGCATGTAGTCGGCCCAAGTCAGGTCGCGCTGCTCGGGCCCCGGGTTGCGCCAGGAGATCAAGAAGACGGTGTGACCCTGATCCACCAGCCACTTGACCAGCGAATTGTCCTGGCGCAGATCGAGAATGTAGTACTTGTTGATCCAGGGCGGCATGACAAGCAGTGGCGTCTTGAAAACCGTGTCGGTGGTGGGCGTGTACTGGAGCAGCTGAATCAGCTCGTTCTCGTATACCACGTAGCCGGGCGTCACGGCGATGTTGCGCCCTATCTCGAAGGCGCTGCGGTCAGTCATGGCTACGTTCAGGCCGTCGGCGGAATTGGCCAGGTCACGGCGCAACTGGGCCAACCCTTCGACCAGGTTCTGGCCCTTGGTTTCCTGGATGCGACGCATCACTTCAGGATTGGTGGTGATGAAATTGGTCGGCGCCATGGCGTTGACCAGTTGGCGGGCATAGAACGCCAGGTTGCGCTTCTGCCGCTCGGGCAGGCCATCGAGCTGCTCGACCAGCTCTTCGACAGCCCCCGAGAACAGCAGATACTGTTGCAGTATGGCGCGATAGAAGGGTTCCTGGTGCCAGGCTTCGTCCTTGAAACGTCTGTCGTTCTTGAGTGGCGATACCAACGGCTCGCCGAGATTGCCGGCCATGGCTTGAAGGCCTTGCTGCCATAGCTGGTACTGATCCTGGATGAGGCGCGCCTGGGTCTGCCATAGCAGCTGAGGATTGCGCATCAGCGAATCGGCCCCTGCCTGAAAGGCGTTGCGCATGTCGGCTTGAATGGAGTCGGCGGCCGTATCAGGCGTCATGCGCTCGAGCAATTCCTGCAGCAGGGCCTGGTAATGCTGGCCCATTTCCTGAAGCTGGTCGTTCCACTCTCCCAGTTCGACCTGTGAGGTATTCGCATCCCCTGACCGCATCGCCCTCTCCTCTGTTCGGACCCTTCCTATTTTGGACCCTTTTTCTTGGATTCAAATCAGGGCCAACCAGTCACCCCCATGAAGCATCGGCCTCATGGAGATGACTGCATTACACCCAGCCTTGTGCAGCCGGATGGCTTTCAGCTCTTGCGCGAGGCCTGACTGCTGGCTTTGGCCGGTGTGTCCGACTTGCTCGCAGCCGGCTTAGCGTCGGCACCACCCTGCTGGGCTTGCTTGGCCTGATCAGTCAGCTCCTGGCTGACTTCTCCGAACAGCTTCTCCAACTCGGAGCGGAACTGCTGGCTCATCTCGCCAAGCGCCTGCGCATCTTCCATCATCTGACGCGATAGCTCGCTCATCATTTCGGCCTGCTGGGCACCGAAAGACTGAAGATCCTGTGCATCGCCGATCTCGGAGGCGCTGCGCATACGCTCTGTACCCATTTGGCTGTAGCGCTTCATGGCTTCGAGCTGATACTCGGTCATCTTCTCCATGTTACCGAGCATGAGCGAGTTGAGCTTGCGCATGGGTTCGAAGAAACGCCGCGTCTGCTGATTGAATTCATCGAGCATCTTGTCCTGCATGGGGTAACCTCCTGTGAACCGGGAACATGCGGGGGCAGGCGCCAGCGCCTCGCCGGGCGTCTCATCCAGCGCCTCTCAGCACCGTGCGCCAAGCGCACGAGCACATTGGAACAGCGTCATGCTGCACCGCACAAAGCGTAGCCTGCCAGGACTTCCTCTGCAATACCATTGCACTTTCAGCAGAGAAGAACCCACCTCACCTGACAACGGCTACTCCGAACGTCGAGAGCGAGAACGCGCGCTGGCCGTACCTGTCTTGTCCGCCGGTTTATCCGCGGCAGACGACTCGCCCTTCTCAGCAGGCGCTTGCGTCTTGCCCATGGAGTTCCCGGCCTGGCGCAGCATGTCGAGCATCATCTGCTGATAGGTACCGAAGCTCGCCAGCCCCTGGGAGAGTCCCTGGCTCATGTCCTGTGTGAAGCCTTGCTGCAAGAAGGGCTTCATCAGGCTCATGGGATCGTAGCCCTCGACGCCGGACTCCATCTGCTTCTGAATCCGGTTCATCAATTCCTTTTGAAAGGCCTCCACGTCCGGCAGCCCCAGGGCACGACGGAATTCCTCAGGCGTCAGGTCGAACTCGACGTTTATCTTCATGGCATTACCCTGCTTCAATGTTCTATCAGTGTAGCAACCCGACGCCAGACGCAAGCCCTGCGAGCCAAACTCAACGCAGCACGGGGGTCTCGACGCGCACATCACCATTCTGAGCCCGGTGGCGCAGCAGGTGATCCATGAGCGTCAACGCCATCATCGCCTCGGCGATCGGCGTCGCGCGGATACCGACGCAGGGGTCGTGGCGCCCCTTGGTGACGACTTCCACAGGGTTGCCATGCACGTCGATGCTGCGTCCGGGAAGGGTAATGCTCGAGGTCGGCTTCAGTGCCAGGTGGGCAATCAGAGGCTGCCCGGAGGAGATGCCGCCGAGCACGCCGCCGGCATGGTTGGAAAGAAATCCCTCGGGGGTCATTTCGTCACGATGCTCACTGCCACGCTGTGCCACGGCGGCAAAGCCATCGCCAATCTCCACGCCTTTCACCGCGTTGATGCTCATCAATCCGTGGGCAAGTTCGGCATCCAGACGATCGAACACCGGCTCACCCAACCCCGGCGGCAGCCCCTCGGCTACCACGGTGATCTTTGCGCCCACCGAATCCTGATCACGACGCAGCTGGTCCATGAAGGCCTCCAGCTCGGGCACCCGTTCCGGATCGGGACAGAAGAACGGATTGTCATTCACCGTTTCCCACTGCTTGAAATCGATCTTCAGCGGTCCGAGCTGGCTCATGTAGCCGCGCACCCTTATGCCCTGGCTTTCCAGGTACTTCTTGGCTATTGCGCCGGCCGCCACGCGCATGGCGGTTTCACGGGCACTCGAACGGCCGCCGCCGCGGTAGTCGCGAATGCCGTACTTGTGGTGATAGGTGTAGTCGGCATGGGCAGGGCGAAACTGGTCCTTGATGTTGCCGTAGTCCTTGGAGCGCTGGTCGGTATTCTCGATCAGCAGACCTATCGTGGTGCCGGTGGTCACTCCCTCGAACACGCCGGAAAGAATGCGCACCTGATCGGGCTCGCGACGCTGGGTGGTGTGACGCGAGGTGCCCGGGCGGCGGCGATCCAGATCGCGTTGAAGGTCCGCTTCGCTGAGCGCAAGCCCGGGGGGGCAACCGTCGACGATGGCGCCCAGCGCCGGGCCATGGCTCTCGCCGAAGGTGGTGACAGTGAACAGCTTGCCGAAGGTATTGCCGGACATGGGCGTTCCTCCCGATATCTTGTTAGTGGATCAGGCGAAGGACGCCGCATGGGCGTCGAGTTCCGCAGCGGTCAGAGCGAACACACCCTGCCCGCCACGCTCGAAGTCGAGCCATAGGAAGGGCACGTCGGGGAAGGCTGCCTCCAGGTGGCGATCGGAGTTGCCCACCTCGACGACCAACACGCCGTGATCGGTCAGATAGCCCCGAGCCTCGCGCAGGATGCGCCTCACGATATCCAGCCCATCGGCACCGGCCCCCAGCGCCAGCTCGGGCTCGTGGCGATACTCGGCAGGCATGATCGCCAGGTCGCGGGCATCGACATAGGGCGGGTTGGAGACGATCAGGTCATAGCGCTGACCCGCCAGCCCCTCGAACAGATCCGAGAGCACGGCTCGCACCCTGACGCCCACGTCATGGCGCTGGATATTCTGCCTGGCCACGGCCAGCGCCTCGGTACTGACATCGGAGAGATCCACCTCGCTGGTGGGAAGGTGCAGCGCCGCGGCAATGCCGATACAACCCGAGCCGGTGCAGAGATCCAGCACTCGTGCCGGCGGTTCATCGGGAAACCAGGCGGCGAAGCCGCTCTCGATCAGCTCGGCGATGGGTGAGCGCGGAATCAGCACGCGCTCGTCGACATCGAATGCAAAGCCGGCGAAGAACGCCTCGCCCAGCAAGTAAGGCAAGGGCCGTCGCGTGGTGATGCGCTCGCGCACCAGGGCGACAATGCGCGCTCGCTCCATCGGCAGCAGCCGAGCCTCGAGTACGGCCGGATCGACGTTCCAGGGCAGATGCAGGGCACCCAGCGTCAGTGCTACCGCTTCGTCCCAGGGCGAGTCGGTGCCGTGACCGTGGAACAGGCCGGCAAGATGAAATTCACTCGCCGCCCATCGCAGGTAATCGCGCAGCGTGATGAGGTCACGACAAAGCGCCTCATCGTCAAGGGTCAGGGTCGAACGGGAATCGTTGGAGTTGGCCACGAAAGGTCCTGCGCAGTCGGTTGTCATCGATGAATCGATTGTACCCGCGGCGGCAGGCGGTTCACAGCTGCGCTCAGGTCGCTATACTGGCCGCTGGATGCCAATGCGAGTCCCCATGAGCGAAAAACGCCCACCCGATGACGATGACGAGGAAGCCAACGCCTTCCGCCAGGCGCTGCGCGAAGCCGGTGTACGCCGCATTGCCGTCAATCGTGCCGACCCGGGGCGTCCCAAGCGTCGCAATTCCTCCGCGGCCGAGCGGCGCGCCGCTGCCGTGGCGGCAGATTCGGAGGGCATCGCCAGTCGTACCAGCGACGGCCGCGTGGAGCCGGTGCGACCTTCTGAATTCCTCGATTTTTTTCTGCCCGACCTGCCCTACCGCACCCGCAGCCAGTTGAAACGTGGCCAGATCGCCTGGGAAGCGGGGCTGGACCTGCACGGCTACAGCCTCGACGATGCCCGCCTGGAGCTGGAGAGCTTTCTCAAGGAGGCGGCAGGCAGCCGTATGCGCTGCGTTTTGGTGGTGCATGGCAAGGCCTGGGGCAGTACCGCGGACTATCCGGTGATCAAGAGTCACGTCAATGCCTGGCTGCGGGAATGGCCCTCGGTGCTGGCCTTTTGCTCGGCGCGCGAGGGCGACGGCGGTACCGGCGCGGTCTATGTGCTGCTGCGTCGACGGGGATTCGACGCCTAGCCCTCCGGCCCGCCACCCGATTCGCGATCGAAAGGCATCTGTGGTGGTTCGACAACCATGCCGCCACTACCACCGTCACCCGTGCGGGTCCGCCCCTCGTAGCGATCCAGGGCTTCCATGGCCAGGTGACGCCCCAGGCGGATGAGCGCCTCGGCACGGTGGAATTCAAAAGCGCCACATACCGTCTTGGGCACCTCGATCAATACATCGGGGGGGTAACCGGCGATCTTGTACTTGGCCAACGAGGCCTGGGTGATATCGAACGAGGCCAGAATCATGTCGAGCCGACCCCAGGCTCGGCGACCGTTGGTCGACCCTTCACGCGGTACGTTCGCCTTCCTCGCCTCATTCTCAGGCCCGCCCAACCCCTCGAACAGCCAGCGCGTGGCTCCCCGCACATCCATCCAACGCTTGGCGACGGCCTGCGCTTCAGCCGCCTCCTGCGCTTCGGAGGGCATCAGGTCCTCCAGCGTCACCGGCCGGGCGCTGTGCGCCGTCACGTTGACGGCCAGCATCATGTCGGCATGGGATGAAACCGTTGGAGTGATCGGCAGCGGGTTGAGCAGCCCACCATCCACCAGCGTACTGTCGCCGATATGGACCGGGGTGATGACGCCAGGGATGGCGATGGAGGCACGGATCGCACGCAGCAAGGGACCCGACTGAAACCAGACTTCGCGCTGGCGTATCAGATCGGTAGCCACGGTGGTCACCGGTATCGGCAGCTCCTCTATCCGTGTGTCACCGATCAGCTCCTCGAGCTTGCTCATCACCTTGCTGGCACGCATGGCGCCCATGGGGCTCCATGTCACGTCGACCAGCTTGAGCACGTCGAAGTAGTCGAGCTCGCAGACCCAGTCGCGATAGGCGTCGAGTTTCCCTGAGGCATAGACGCCGGCGATGACCGCGCCCATGGAGCAGCCGGAGATGGCAGCGATCTCGTAACCTCGCGCTTCCAATACCTCAATCACGCCGATGTGGGCATAGCCGCGGGCCCCGCCGCTGCCCAGGGTCAGCGCCACCCGTTTACCCTGCTCTTGCGCCTGCCTGCTACTCATTGCGCTCCTCTCGTCATACCCCCGGATCGGCTATTG
>NZ_JBYCKL010000008.1:0-33397 GCF_057473365.1 Halomonas sp. TH-94 | reverse complement strand
GGGTTCACGTCCCGGCGGGGCGCCACCAAAATCGCCGCCCCCCGCCCCCGCCGGGGCCCCGCGGCCGGCCTTGTCGTTTCACCTCAGGCGACGGCGGCGATACCCGCCTTGGCGATCTGCACGTCTTGATCGGGCTTGACGCCGGAGACGCCCACGGTGCCGGCCATCTGACCTTCGACCATCACCGGCACGCCGCCGGCGAGCAGGCCCTGCATCGGCGCGGAGAGAAAGGCGTTGCGACCACCGTTGATCATGTCCTCGAAGGCCTGGGTCTCGCGAGCGCCGAGCGCTGAGCTGCGCGCCTTCTGGGCAGCGATGTCGGGGGTCATGGCCGGGGCGCCGTCCAGGCGGCGCAGGCCGAGCAGGTGGCCGCCGTCATCGGCCACGGCGATGGTCACTTTCCAGTCGTTGGCTTCCGCTTCTTTCTGAGCCGCGTCGAGGATGGCGTTGACGTCGGTCAGGGTGAGTACGGGTTTGGTCTTCATGGGGCTCTCCTTGAGTCGCAATGTTGCCGGTGATGAGCTTCCCGGCGACAAAGCCACGCGAGGGCGCTGTGACCCCGTCCCTGGGCGCTACTTTTGCCATCCCTGGCAAAAGACCCTCGCTTTGGCTTGTCCCCGGCGCTCATCGGGATGCGGTGCTGAATGCTCTCTTATGCGCTGCCCGCCGAAGCTAGTTGTTTACGGGCGGTGGCAATGCGTCATCGACAATTTCAATCCAATGCCTGACCGGCGTGCGCCCCGCGCCGTTGAGGTGGGTCTGGCAGCCGATGTTGGCGGTCACGATGGTTTCCGGGTTGCCGGCCTCGAGGGCGTTGAGCTTGTTGTCGCGCAGTTGGGTGGCGAGCTCCGGCTGGGTGATCGAATAGGTGCCCGCCGAGCCGCAACATAGATGGGCATCCTGGACCGGGGTCAGGGTGAAGCCGAGCTTGACCAGCACGCCCTCCACCGCGCCGCCGAGCTTCTGGGCGTGCTGCAGGGTGCAGGGGCAGTGGAACGCGAGCCGGCGGCCCTCGTTGACCTTCAGGCTCGCTAGCTCCTCGTCGCGCATTACCTCGACGAGATCCTTGGCCAGCTCGCTCACGCGCTTGGCCTTCTCGGCGTAGGCGGGATCGTCCTTGAGGATGTCGCGGTACTCCTTGACGAAGGCGCCGCAGCCGCTGGCCGTCTGAACGATCGCCTCTACCCCCGCTTCGCCCTCTTTCTCGATGTGCGGCCACCAGGCGTCGATGTTGGCTCGCGCACGGGCGCGACCTTCATCCTGGGCATTGAGGTGGAAGTCGATGGCGCCGCAGCAGCCCGCTTCGGCTATCGGGGTGAGGCCGATGCCAAGGCGGTCCAGCACCCGCGCCGTGGCGGCATTGGTGTTGGGCGAGAGACCCGGCTGCACGCAGCCTTCGAGTATCAGCATCTGGCGTGCGTGGCGCTTGTGATCGGGGCGTGTGCCGGCGTCCACCGGGGCGGGCGGCATCTTGTCACGCAGCTTGCCGGGTACCAGTGGCTTGAAGGTCTGGCCCAGCTTGAGCAGCGCCTGGAAGCGCTTGGGCTCTGCCAGTACCTTGCGAAGCGCATAGCGCTGGGCGCGGTCGGCGGTGCTGCGCGGCACTCTGCGTTCGATCTCGGCGCGGCCGATGTCGAGCAGCTTGTGGTACTCCACGCCGGAGGGGCAGGTGGTCTCGCAGTTGCGACAGGTCAGGCAGCGGTCCAGGTGCAGGCGGGTCTGCTCGGTGACGTTCTCGCTGTCGTCCGGGTTCTCCAGCATCTGCTTCATCAGGTAGATGCGACCCCGGGGCCCGTCGCGCTCGTCGCCCAACAGCTGGTAAGTGGGGCAGGTGGCGTTGCAGAAGCCGCAGTGCACGCAGCTGCGCAGGACGCGGTCGGCCTCCTGGATGTGCGGCTGCTTGAGGGCTTCTTCGGTGAAATGGGTCTGCATGAATCAGAGCTCCTCGATACGTCTCAGAACGCCGCGTAGAGCCGGCCGGGGTTGAAGATCCCCTTGGGATCGAGCTGGGCCTTGAGGTTGCGGTGATACTTCAACAGCACCTCGGGCAGCGGCGTGAAAGGCTCGACGGCATCGGGGCGCGGGCCGTAGCAGGTGGCGTGCCCCCCGACAGCCTTGGCAGCGCGGCACACGGTCTCGGCATCGAGATCGGCGCGCAGCCAGCGTTGGGCACCGGCCCAGTCGTGGATCATTTCGCGCTCATCGATACCTGCCAGCTCGAGGGAGGGGGCGCGATGGGGAAGCGAGAGTCGCCACAGTGGCAAGCTGCCTGCGGTGAAGAAACTCAGGCGCTGGTCGCGCAGAGCGTTCCAGAAGTCGTTGTCCAGGTCGTCGCCGCCGATGCGTGCACGGGTGGCAGCCACCGAGCTGGGGCCGCCTTCCAGACGCAGGTGCAGGGCGCCTTCCAGCCAGGTGGCGGCGCTGATCGGGAGCGGCTCGCGGCCCCATTCGGCCAGTCGCCGCTGCGCCTCGTCGAGAGGCAGCTCGAGATGCAGGCTGTGAATGGCCCCGGGTTGCGGCAATACCTTGAAGGAAACCTCGCTTATTAGGCCCAGGGTACCCTGGGCGCCCACCATCAGCCGCGACAGATCGTAGCCGGCGACGTTCTTCATCACCTCACCGCCGAAGCGCTGCTCGATACCTTCATGGTTGATGACCCGGGTGCCAAGCACGAAGTCGCGTACGCTGCCGGCCCACGGTCGGCGCGGGCCGGACAGGCCGGTGGCGACCATGCCGCCCACTGTGCTTGCCATGCCGTAGCGTGGCGGCTCGAAGGGCAGCATCTGGCCTTGCGCGGCTAGCGTTGCCTCGAGCTCGGCCAGCGGGGTGCCGGCGCGTACCGATACGACCAGCTCGATCGGATCGTAGAACGAGATACCGCAGTGCTCATGGGTCGTGAGAACGTTCCCCACCACCTCACGGCCGTAGAAATAACGGGTGTCGCCGCCGACGATGCGCAGCGGCGTACCATCGGCGCCGGCCTGGCGGATACGCTCGGCCAGTGCGGCGCTGTCGTCGTGATCCCTGGGGGGCGTTGCATTCGTCATGGTCACTCCACGGCACCCCGCGGTGCGCTCGAGGCGGTGTCGTTGGCCGCACTCTTGATGGTGCGGAACTCCGAACAGCGCGCCGGGGTGGGAATGTTCTTGCCTGGGTTGAGCAGGTCGCTGGGGTCGAAGGCGGCCTTGGCGGCGCGGAAGGTGGCCAGCTCATCGGGGCGGAACTGGGCGCACATCTGATTGATCTTCTCGCGGCCGACACCGTGCTCGCCGGTGATGGTGCCGCCCACCTCGACGCACAGTTCGAGGATCTCGCCGCCGAGCGCCTCGGCCACTGCCAGCTCGCCCTCGCGGTTGGCATCGAACAGAATCAGCGGATGCATGTTGCCGTCGCCGGCATGGAATACGTTGGCCACCTTCAGTCCGTAGCGCTCGGAGAGCTCGCTGATGCCCTTGAGCACACGTGCCAGCTCGCGCCGTGGGATAGTGCCGTCCATGCAGTAGTAGTCGGGGGACATGCGTCCCACCGCGGGGAAGGCGTTCTTGCGTCCGGCCCAGAACCTGGCCCGCTCGGCGTCGTCGCGGGCCTGCTTGATCCCGGTAGCCCCGGCTTTCTCGAGGACGCGACGCACGGTTTCACAGTCGTCATCCACGTCGGCCTCGACGCCGTCGAGCTCGCACAGCAGGATTGCCTCGGCGTCGACCGGGTAGCCGGCGCCGATGAAGTCCTCGGCTGCGATGATGGCGAGCTTGTCCATCATCTCCAGCCCGCCGGGGATGATGCCGGCTTCGATGATGGCGCCCACGGCGTTGCCGGCCTTCTCCACGTCGTCGAAGCTCGCCATCAACACCTTGGCGACTTCGGGCTTGGGCAGCAGTTTGACCGTGATCTCGGTAACCACGCCGAGCATGCCCTCGGAGCCGTTGAACAGTGCCAACAGGTCGAAGCCGGGGGCATCCAGCGCGTCGCTGCCGAGCGTCATGCGCTCGCCCTCGATGGTGATGACCTCGACCTTGATCACGTTGTGCACCGTGAGACCGTACTTGAGGCAGTGCACGCCGCCGGCGTTCTCGGCCACGTTGCCGCCGATGGAGCAGGCGATCTGCGACGAGGGGTCCGGAGCATAGTAGAGCCCGTAGGGCGATGCCGCCTCGGAAATCGCCAGGTTGCGCACGCCGGGCTCGACCCGGGCAATACGTGCCTCAGGGTCGATCTCGAGGATGCGCGAGAAGCGCGACATGACAAGAAGAACGCCGTGCGTCAGCGGTAATGCACCGGCGGAAAGTCCGGTACCGGCCCCACGGGTCACCACCGGCACGCCCAGGCGGTGGCACTCCACGAGCAAGCGCTGCACCTGGTCGAGGGAGTCGGGCAGCGCCACCAGTAGCGGCAGGGTTCGGTAGACGGAAAGGCCGTCGCACTCGAACGGTCGCATGTCCTCTTCTCGGTGCAACAGCAGCATGTCCGGAATGGCCTTGGCCAGGCTATCGCGAATCGTGGCCCTGTCGAGGGCAGGCGCCGGGCCGTCGAGTCGTTCGTCGTAGAGGATGTTCATTGAAGCGCCTCACTGCGAGTCTTGGCGTCGGTTGTACTGTGATAGGGAGCCTAATTTGCGCCCTTTACGACCAACCTGTCCAGCTTGCGGTCTACTGGTATGACCAGTTGTTCGGCTGTATATTGGAAATAATTTTCATGATATACCATGGCAGGCTTGTGCTCGTTATGCCAGGTCTGATCGAAACTCTCTTTCTTGGAGGGGCCGCATGAGCCATTCAAGCGACCACCTGCAGCCCATTAGCACACCAGATGCCGTTGCAGCGCGCCTGGAGCGGCTGATACTCGATGGCGTATTCCGGCCGGGGCAGCTGCTGCCCTCCGAGCGGCGCTTGTGCGACCGCCTGGACGTTTCTCGGACTTCGCTCCGCGAAGGGCTGAGAGTCTTGCGCAGCAAGGGCATCATCATTACCCGTCAGGGGCGTGGCTCGGAGGTGGCGGCACTGGTGCCGGGCCGCGATGACAGCCCGCTCATGCATCTCTTTCGCGATCACCCGCGTACCTTGTTCGACTTGCTGGAGGTGCGCTCTTTGCTCGAGGGGGAGTCCGCCAGCCTCGCGGCCGAGCGGGCGACGCCTGCCGATCAGGTGCTGATCCAGCGGCGCTATGAAGCGATGGTGACGTACGTGGAGTCAGGCCATGAGGTCGACGTGGAGCGGCTGGCGCATCTGGATCACGCCTTTCACTTGGCGATATGCCAGGCGTCCCACAACCCGGTGCTGGTGCATACGCTGCAATCGCTCACCGATCTGCTGCTCAGCTCCGTCTTCGCCTCGGTCAAGAACCTCTATCATCGTGAGAAGCCGCGGCAGATGATCAATCGTCAGCATGCTCGGCTCTACCGCGCCGTGATGGAGGGCAAGCCCCAGGCCGCCAGGCGTGCTGCGCTCGACCACCTGCATGGCATCGAGGCACAGTTGCGTGATATCGAGGCGGAGGATCTGCGCCTGGAGCGTTCCGCCATGCGGCTGGGCGAGTGGGAGTGACACCACCTCAAGCTGCCGTCGTTTCACTATAGTTAGCGGCGTATAAAGTACGGGCTGCTATTACGCATTCGCTGCGCTGCGGGCTTCTCCGTCGTCCAGAACGCCGGCAAGTGATGCCACTTCCAGTTTGTTGCAGAGATGCTCGCGCAGGACATGCCCCAGTCGTTTGCTGTCGCGCTGCTTCAAGGCAACGATCATTTCTTCATGGTCTTCCACCGCGCGGCGCCAGAAAGCATCCGTCATCTTCTTTGAGTAGCGTACACGCTTCACTCGTTGGCTGAGATTATTGTACATCTCAAGCAGAACCTCGTTATTCGAGGCTTGCAGAATGTGCTCGTGAATGCGTTGGTTCACCTGGAAATATTCGGCGAGTTCGCGGTTGCGATAGTGCTTGAGCATGCGCTCGTGCAGTTGGCAAATGGCCTTGATGCCCTCGTCGCTGATGTGCTGGCAGGCCAGTTCGCCTGACAGCCCTTCAAGAGCACCCATGAGATCGTAGGTGTCCTTGACCATCTTGTAGGTCAATTGCTTGACCCGGGCCCCCCGGTTGGGCAACAGCTCGACCAAACCTTCCGAGGCTAGCACCTTGAGTGCTTCACGCAACGGCGTGCGCGATACACCGAAATTTTCGCACAGTTGTTTCTCGGAAATTCGCTCCCCTGGAGCGAGTTCTCCCTGCTCGATCAAGTCCCGGATCCGGTCTGCAACTTCTTGGTACAGAGTGCGTGGCTGAATCTTACTCATGTTGTTCTTCCTGTCGCGCTCGCGGTGGAGGCCTTCCTGCTAGGGTGAACGCCGCTCAATCTCTTCGTACGACACGCCGTTGTCACTATTCAAGCACAAGGCGTAGTTGACGAGATAGTTAGAAAAGTATTATGAATTCAAAATTCATGCAAAGCCTTTCCTCAAGCGGTCGTCCACGTCCCAATCGCATGGCCGAATGACGATGGAGCAATGCTAACTAAAACAATAAGGAGGTCCTATGGCCGGTAAGGTATTCCACAGCAGCGTTCAGCTCAGCAGACAGCAAGCACGACTCATACTTGATGGGACCTTCGGCTATGCCCGCAGCGCGGGGATGCCTCCCATTACCGCTGTGGTTCTGGACGGTGGCGGCCATGTCGTGGCGGCCGAGCGTGAGGATGGCTGTGCGCCGCTGCGTTTCCCTGTAGCTCAGGGCAAAGCGTTTGCCGCGCTCGGCAACGGCGCTGCAAGTGGCGTGGTGGGCAGCCGCAATGCCGAGCGTCCCGCTTTTCTTGCCAGCGTTGCTGCAGCTTCCGGTGGCAATTTCATCCCTGTAGCCGGAGGTGTGCTGATCCTCGACGAGACTATGCACATCATCGGTGCCGTGGGGGTCAGTGGCGCTTCTTCGGATGAGGACGAGAAAGCGGCCCTCACCGGTATCGGTAAGGCTGGGCTCGTCGCCGGACTGGAGCCAACCTGAAGCGCTTGCCGTACATGCCTATCGACTTGACATCCGCTGAAAAGCAGGTCTAGTGTCATTGCAGACGCATTTAGAATAATGAATTCATTATTTCGGCGTCTCCTGGCGAAGCTGGCAGAACGAGAAGCGTCAACCGAGTACTAGCCGCGTCGACCAGGAACAGGGCAAGACTACAACAAGAGGAAAACACGCCATGCATCTGCTACGTCTCACAGCGGTTGCCGCTGCTGTCGCGCTCGTCTCTACTCCCCTGCAGGCTCGCGAGATCACTTTCGGTCATGTGGGAGGCCCAGATTCGCTATTTGCCGATTCCGCCGATCATTTTGCCGAGCTGGTCAATGAGCGACTGCCAGAACCCTACGAGGTGGTGGTGTTCGGCTCCAGCCAGCTAGGCACCGACTCCGAATTATTGCAACGGATGCGCCTTGGCACCGTCGATCTAGCCTTGCCCTCGACCATCATGTCTTCGGTGGCAGATGAGTTCGGCATCTTCGAGCTGCCCTATCTGATTCAGGATCGCGACCACATGAAGCGGGTCGAGGAAGAGATCTTTTGGCCGCACCTGGCACCGCTGGCCGAGCAGAATGGCTATCGGGTCCTTGCCGTGTGGGAGAACGGCTTCCGTCACATCACCAATAATCGGCGCGCGATCAATACGCCGGAGGACCTGCGCGGCATCAAGCTGCGTGTGCCTCAGGGCGTCTGGCGTGTGCGTATGTTCGAGGAATACGGTGCAGAGCCCTCACCGATGTCGCTGTCGGAGGTGTTCATGGCCTTGCAGACCGGGGTCATGGACGGCCAGGAAAATCCCTTGGCGCAGATCGCCGGGCAGCGCTTCCAGGAAGTGCAGAATTACCTCTCCCTTACCGGTCACGTCTACACGCCGGCCTATCTCACTGCCGGCCGCCGCTTCAACAACCTTCCCGACGAGATCCAGGAGATCATCCTCGAAGCGGCCAAGGAGACTCAGGGATTCGTTTATGAGCATGCCGCACAGCTCGACGAGGATCTGATCGACGTGATCCGCCAGGCCAACACCGAGGTGAACGAGGTCGATACTTCGGTCTTCATCGAGGCCTCCGGTCCGATCTACGAAGCCTTTGCGCGTGAAGTACCCGGTTCCCAGGAGCTGATCGACAGGGTGCTGGAGCTTGGTAACGGCTCCTGACAGCCCCCTGTAGCTGAAAGCATAAACTCTCGCGCCACCATGTGGCGCGGGGTCCCTGTCCCTGAACGAGTCGATAGCCATGGGAACCGTGAATCAACTTTCCCGCATCATGGAGCGTCTGCTCGAGATCGTCACGGTAGTGTTGATGGTTTCGCTGACGCTGGTGGTGCTCTATGCGGTGGTAACCCGCTACGCCTGGCGCACACCCTCCTGGTATGACGAGGTGGCTGCCATCATGCTGGTCTGGCTGACCTACTACGCCGGAGCCCTCGCCGCGCTCAAGCGCGGTCACATCGGGGTCGACGGGGTGCTTGCCGCGATGCCGATTCATATACGCATGCCGATCGCCTACCTATCGGAAGCTCTGGTCATTGGCTTCTTCGCCGTGCTGGGCTGGGCCGGCCTGGTGGTACTCGAGGTGATGCAGGGCATGTCGCTCATCACCCTGCGCTGGGTCCCGCTCACTTTCACTCAGTCGGTCATCCCGATCGGAGCGGCACTGTTCATCCTTGCCCAATTGCTCAGTATGCCGGCTCACCTGGCCAAGGTGCGCTCAGGCGTCACTCAGGAAGAGGAGGAGATCGCCCACGCCATCGCAGAGGCCGAGCGTGACAACGCCAAGGCCGGCTTTACCGCAGAAGAACTGACCAAGAGGGCGCAGTCATGACCTTACCCTTCATGATAGTGGGCCTGCTGGGGCTGATCCTCATGGGACTCCCCATCGCGGTGGCGCTGGCGATCGTGGCTACGGTGGCCATCGTGGTCTACCAGGGCGTGGACATGCTGCCCAATGTCGGGCTGACGATGTTCGAGGGGGCGAGCAGTTTCCCTCTGCTGGCCATCCCGATGTTCGTCTTGGCCGGCGCGATCATGAACACCGGCGGGATCTCCAAGCGGCTGATCGCGTTCGCTTCGGCGCTGTTCGGTTTCATCCGCGGCGGCCTGGCGATGATCAATATCGGTGTCTCGCTGTTCTTCGCCGAAATCTCCGGATCGGCGGTGGCTGATGTGGCCGCTACCGGTTCAGTGCTGATTCCGGCCATGAAGAAGCGGGGCTATCCCAGCTCGTTCGCCGCGGCGGTCACGTCGTCGTCGGCTTCCCTGGCAATCATCATTCCCCCTTCCATTCCCATGATCCTCTACGGCGTCATGTCTGGAGCTTCCATCGTCCAACTCTTCGTGGCCGGTATCGTGCCCGGACTGCTGGGAGCCGGGGGGCTGATGGCGCTCAGCTACTACTATGCCCGCAAGTACGACTGGCCGGTGGAGGAGGTCTTCCAGTTCAAGCGCGTCAGGCAGACCGCCAAGGAGGCCAGCTGGGCGCTGACGTTACCGATCATCATACTCGGCTCCATCTTCGGCGGTTTCGTGACGGCCACCGAAGGGGCGGGGCTGGCGGTCGCGGCAGCGATCTTCATCAGCGCCGTGATCTACCGCGAGCTCGACCTGCGCACCCTCTATAAAGCCATCATCGACGGTGGCCAGCAGACCGCAGTGGTGATGCTTCTGGTAGCGGCCTCGGCGCTGATCGGTGTCTTCCTGACCGAGATGCGCATGCCTCAACAGCTGGGGCAGGCGGTGCTCAGCCTGACTGACAACAAATATGCCATCCTGATGATGCTGAACGTTTTCTTTCTGTTGATCGGTCTTTTCCTGCACTCGGCGGCGGCGATCATCCTGGTGGTGCCCATCGTCATGCCGCTGGTCGGCGCGGCCGGCATCGACCCGGTCCACTTCGGCCTGGTGGTGTGTCTCAACCTGGCCATCGGCCAGCAGACACCGCCGGTGGCGAGCGTGCTGATAACGGCCTGTTCGATTGCCAAGGCGGACGTGTGGTCTGTGACTCGCTCGAATCTCGGCTTCATCACCGTGTTGCTCTTCATCCTGCTGCTGGTGACCTACATCCCTGCCATTCCCATGGCCTTGGTGGAGTTCTTCTACCGCTGATTGCGGCCCGGCGGGTTTCAGCCCGCCGGGTCAGCTGATTAGGAGGAGCGATGTGTTCAGCTAAAATGAATTCATTATTCATTTCGGATTCGGTTGGCATGAGGAGAGTGGGATGACCGGTGAGACTCTGCTGTTTGAATTACGAGATGGCGTGGCCTGGCTTGGCTTCAACCGTCCCGAGAGTCGTAACGCCATGACGTGGGAGATGTACGACGCTCTCTCGGCGTACTGCGAACGTATCCGCGAAGACGATGCCATCCATGCTGTGGTACTGCACGGGGTCGGCGGCGAGGCCTTCGTGGCCGGCACCGATATCGGGCAGTTCGAAAACTTCCAAGAACCCCAGGATGCCATTGCCTACGAACAGCGCATCGATGCGGTGGTGGGCAAGCTCGAGGCCTTGGAGAAGCCTACCATCGCTCTGCTGGAGGGCGCCTGCGTTGGCGGGGGGGCTGCGCTCGCCTTGGCATGTGATTTCCGTTACGCCACGCCGAGCCTCAAGTTCGGCGTTCCGATCGCTCGCACCCTGGGTAATACGCTCTCGATCACCAATGTTTCGCGACTCATCGACATGCTGGGCGTGGCGCGGGCCAAGGAGGTGCTGATGCTGGGCACGCTTTTCGACGCCGAACAGGCCAGCGCCGCAGGACTCGTCAATGCGGTATTTGCTCCTGACTGCATCCATGCCGAGGTGGCCGGGGTTGCCGAGCAGTTGGGCCGACGAGCCCCGCTCACCTTGCAGGCCAGCAAGGCGTTAATCAATCGCGTGTTGGCCCATCGGCGCCTGGAGCGGGAAGCCAGTGATGACTGGGTGACCACTTGCTACATGAGTGATGACTTCAAGGCGGCGGTGAACAAGTTTCTGCACAAGACGCCTTTCGAATGGAAAGGGCGCTGAACGGAGCATGGCGCCCCGGCGCGACTGCCCAAGCACAAGCCATTAACGCAAAGAGAGGTGAGGCCCATGCTTCCCCTGGAAAAGATCAAGGTTCTGGACATCTCACAGATCATGGCCGGCCCCTACTGCACCATGGTGCTTGCCGATATGGGGGCCGAGGTGATCAAGGTCGAGAAGATCAATGGTGGCGACGACAGTCGTCAAATGGGGCCCTACGTCAATGATGAATCGACCTGCTTTGCCCAGATCAACCGCAACAAGAAGAGCATCTCGCTCAATCTCAAGGATGAGCGGGCGCGTGAAATCTTCTACCGGCTCGCCCGTGAGGCGGACGTCATCGTCGAGAACTATCGTCCCGGCGTGACCACTTCGCTCAAGATCGACTACGACGCCATCAAGGCGCTCAATCCTGGGATCATCTACTGCTCGATTTCCGGCTATGGCCAGAGCGGTCCCTATAGCCACCGGGGTGGCTTCGACCTCGTGGCCCAGGGCATGTCGGGCCTGATGTCGATGACCGGTGAGCCGGGACGCCGCCCACTCAAGACCGGCATTGCCGTTTATGACATCGGCGGCGGCATCACAGCCGTCTACTCCATTCTCGCTGCCTACATCCACAAGATGAACACCGGCGAGGGGCAGCATATCGACATAGCCATTACCGAGTGCGGACTGCCGTGGTTCACCTGGGAAGCGGCGGCCTA
The DNA here is from genome assembly GCF_057473365.1 of Halomonas sp. TH-94. Classification (NCBI taxonomy): domain Bacteria; kingdom Pseudomonadati; phylum Pseudomonadota; class Gammaproteobacteria; order Oceanospirillales; family Halomonadaceae; genus Halomonas; species Halomonas sp. TH-94. The sequence continues at coordinate 21,696 of NZ_JBYCKL010000008.1, read as the reverse complement.
CTTCTCGGAAGGCAAGGTGCCCGAGCCCACCGGATGGCGCCATCGCGTCTCGGCCCCCTACCAGGCCATCAAGGCCCGCGACGGTTATCTGATGCTGGGCTGTGCCAACCAGCGTACCTGGGAGCGTTTCTGCGGTGATGTTCTGGAACGCCCTGCGCTGATGGAAGACCCACGCTTTCTCACCAATTTCGATCGTGGCCAGCATGTCGAGGAGCTCGAAACGCTGCTGGAGTCGATCATGGCCGACCGCGATCTGAGTGACTGGCTCGAGCGCTGCGACCGTGCCGGAGTGCCGGCCGGTCCGATCAACGACTTCGCCCAGGCGATGGCCGACGAGCACTATCTGGCAAGGGGCATGGTGGAGGAGATGGAACACCCGATCATCGGCCGCATGAAAACCATCGGTTTCCCGAGCAAGTTCTCGGCGACCCCCGCGCAGATACGCTCCCCAGCGCCACTGTTTGGTCAGCATACCGACGAAGTGCTCGGCGGGCTCGACATGACGGCGGATGAACTCGCCACGCTGCGAGCAGAGGGCTGCATCAAATAGGCCCCATCTCATATCAATAACAATGCACGTGAGGAAGAACCCATGTTGAAGCTAGATTTTCATCCATCCGGCCGCCATTTCCTGCAGATCCCCGGTCCGTCACCGGTGCCGGACCGCATCCTGAGGGCCATGAGCCTGCCCACTATCGATCACCGCGGACCGGAGTTCGGCGCCCTGGGTCTTGAGTTGCTCGCTAAGATCAGAAAGGTGTTCAAGACCGAAGGCCCGGTAATGATCTACCCGGCCTCGGGAACCGGCGCCTGGGAGGCCGGGCTGGCGAATGTCCTGTCGCCGGGCGACAGGGTTCTGATGTTCGAGACCGGCCATTTCGCCACCCTCTGGCACAAGATGGCAAAGCGCCTGGGGCTCGACCCGGAGTTCCTTGGCCTGCCGGGCTATGAAGGCTGGCGGCAGGGTGTCCAGGCAGACATGATCGAGGCCCGGCTCAGGGAAGACATCGACCACCGGATCAAGGCGGTTTGCGTGGTGCACAACGAAACCTCTACCGGAGTGACCAGTGACATTGCCTCGGTTCGCCGTGCCATCGATGCGGCCAATCATCCTGCGCTGCTGATGGTGGATACGATTTCGGGCCTCTGCAGCGCCGACTATCGCCATGATGAGTGGGGGGTGGATGTCACCATATCCGGCTCCCAGAAGGGACTGATGCTGCCGCCGGGGATCAGCTTCAATGCGATTTCCGACAAGGCCATCGCTGCCAGTCGCGAGTCATCCATGCCCAAGAGCTTCTGGGCCTGGGACGAAATTCTCGAGGCCAACAAGAATGGCTTCTGGCCCTACACGCCAAGCACCAACCTCATGTACGGCCTCAACGAGGCACTCGACATGCTGCTCGAAGAGGGGCTGGAGCACGTCTTCGCCCGTCACCAACGCTGGGCTGCCGGCGTGCGAAAGGCAGTAGAAGCATGGGGACTGGAGATTCAGTGCCAGGACCCGGCCGTCTACTCGCCGGTGCTGACCGGAGTGGTGATGCCGGAAGGGGTCGACGCCGACACCGTGCGCAAGATCATTTACGAGCGCTTCGACCTGTCGTTGGGCATGGGGCTGGGCAAGGCCAAGGGCAAGATGTTCCGCATCGGCCACCTGGGAGACTGCAACGACCTCACGCTGATCGCCACCTTGGGCGGCTGCGAGGCGGGCATGACGCTTGCCGGCGTCTCGCTCGAGTCCAGCGGTGTGCTGGCGGCACTGGACTACTTTGCCCAGCACCCGCTCGACGCCAAGTGATCCCACCGCATATTCCCCCATGGCTGAGCTGAGGAAGGCAGTATGACCTCTCTGACGGACAAGACCGCGTCCCGGGATGCACGAGTCAAGCCGGTGAGCGGACTGGCTACCCGCCTTGCCCGAGAACTGGAAGGTGAGGTGCTTTTCGATCGAGCCTCGCGAGGCCGCTATTCGACCGATGCCTCGATCTACCAGGTGATGCCGGTGGGCGTAGTGATCCCGCGGCATCAGCAGGACCTGACCACGGCCCTGGAGGTTGCCCGCGATGCCCGGGTGCCGATCCTGGCCCGCGGCGCCGGGACCAGCCAGTGCGGCCAGACGGTGGGCGAGGCGCTGGTGATCGACAGCACTCGTTGGCTGAACCAGATCATTGAGTTCGATGCCGTGACGCGCACCGTGGTGGTGGAGCCGGGAATCGTGCTCGACCACCTCAACGCCTGGCTCAAGCCTCACGGGCTCTGGTATCCGGTGGATGTCTCCACCAGCGCTCAGTGCACCCTCGGCGGCATGACCGGCAACAACTCCTGCGGCTCGCGCTCGATACGTTACGGCAACATGGTGCACAACGTATTGGGTGTGGATGCCTGGTTGTCCGACGGCAGCGAGGGGCATTTCGGCTTTCTCGACGTCCTGCCCGAGAGCGGTCCGGTCCGGGCACTGGCTGATCGGGTCAAGGCGATCGCCGCTGGCGTGGCCCCGGAGGTCCGCGAGCACTTCCCCAAGGTGCTGCGACGTGTCGGGGGGTACAATCTCGACCTGTTCGATTGCCAGAACCCCAAACCCTACGATCCGGACGGGCGTATCAACCTGGCTCACCTGCTGGTCGGCTCCGAGGGCACCCTGGCTGTGAGCCAGCGTATCAAGCTACGGCTGTCACCGCTGCCGGAGCACAAGGTGCTCGGGGTAGTTAACTTCCCTACCTTCTATCAGGCGATGGATTTCACCCAGCACATCGTCACCCTGGACCCCACCGCGGTGGAGCTGGTCGACCGTACCATGATCGATCTTTCCCTGGAGAATCCGGCCTTTCGGCCGGTGATCGAGAAGGCGCTGATCGACCGGCCCCAGGCGGTACTGCTGGTGGAGTTCGCCGGGCAGGATCGCGAGGCCCAGCTCGCCTCACTCAGGCGTCTCAGCGAGCTGATGGCCGATCTGGGACTGCCCGGCAGCGTAGTGGACATGCCCGAGCCCGCCGAGCAGAAGGCGCTGTGGAACGTGCGCAAGGCCGGTCTCAACATCATGATGAGCATGAAGGGGGACGGTAAGCCGGTCTCCTTCATCGAAGACTGCGCGGTGCCTCTGGAGCACCTCGCCGAGTACACCGACAAGTTGACCGAGGTATTCCATCGCCACGGCACCGAGGGCACCTGGTACGCCCACGCCAGCGTCGGCACCCTGCACGTGCGGCCGATACTCGACATGCGCCGTGGCGGTGCCGCCAAGATGCGCGAAATCGCAGAGCAGGCCTCCGCTCTGGTACGTGAGTACAAGGGCGCCTATTCCGGCGAGCACGGAGATGGACTGTGCCGCGGCGAGTGGGTGGCCTGGCAGTTCGGCGAGACCCTCAACGACGCCTTCCGGGCGGTCAAGGAGGCCTTCGACCCACACAACCTGCTCAACCCGGGCAAGATCGTCGACACGCCGAAGATGGACGATGAGCGCTACTTCCGCTTCCCTTCCGATTATCAGCGAATTCCGCTTATTCCGCTTTTCGATTGGTCTTCCTGGAACGTCAAGCGGGACCCTCTCACCGGCGAGCAGAGCAAGCCCGGCAGTGCGGGCGACCCTACCCACGGCCTGGCCATGGCGGTGGAGATGTGCAACAACAATGGCCATTGTCGCAAGTTCGATGCCGGCACCATGTGCCCGAGCTATCGCGCCACGCGCGATGAGCAGCATCTGACGCGTGGGCGGGCCAATACCCTGCGTCTGGCACTGTCCGGCCAGCTTGGTGATGAGGGGTTGGCTAGCGATGAGGTCAAGGAAGCGCTCGACTTGTGTGTCTCGTGCAAGGGCTGCAAGCGCGACTGTCCAACCGGCGTAGACATGGCCAAGTTCAAGATCGAAGCCCGTGCGGCGCGGGTCCGCGTCAAAGGGCTGTCGCTGCGCGACCGTATGGTGGGGGAGATGCCGCGCTACGCTCCCTGGGCCAGTCGTTTCTCCAGGATGCTAGGGGTGGCGGAACGCTTCCCCTTCTTGGCCGGGCCACTCAAGAGGGCGCTGGGATTGGCTGGTGAGCGTTCGTTGCCTGCCTTTAGCGGCAACTTTCTTTCCGAGCAACACCATAGCTCTGGCGCGGCGTTGCGTGAGGTAGTGCTGTTCGTGGATACCTTCAATAACTATATGGAGAGCGAAAACGCTCGAGCCGCCAAGCGGGTGCTGGAAGCGGCAGGCTACCGGGTGCATCTCAACGTCAAGCCAGGCGAACGGCCGCTGTGCTGCGGGCGTACCTACCTCTCCTCGGGTCAGTTCGACAAAGCCAGGGAAGAGGCCAGGCGAACTCTCGAGGCGCTGATACCTTATGTCGAGCGTGGCATCGCCATCGTCGGGCTCGAGCCCTCCTGCCTGCTCGGCATGCGGGACGAATTCCTTCAATATGGCTTTGGCGACCAGGCCAGAGCCCTTTCCGAATCAGCCTTCCTGTTCGAAGAGTTCCTGGTCAGGGCACATGCCGCCGGCCAATTGCCACTGGAGTTCAAGCCGCTGCCACGGCAGGCGTTGTTGCATGGTCATTGCCATCAAAAGGCCTTCGATGCGCTGCGGCCGGTAGAGGAAGTGCTGGGCTGGATCCCGGAGTTGGAAGTGATAACCATCGAGTCATCCTGCTGTGGCATGGCGGGCAGCTTTGGCTACGAAGCCGAGCATTACGACGCCTCGATGAAAATGGCGGAATTGTCACTGCTACCGGCAATTCGCGAGGCAGGAGAAGAGGCTCTTGTGGTGGCCGATGGCACCAGTTGTCGCCATCAGATCCAGGATGGGGCAGGCCGCGAGGCTGTCCATGTCGCTCGTCTGCTGGAGCAGGCGTTGGCCTGATGGCACGGGAGCTCTACTTTCCAAAGGGGCGGCCGGGGTCGCCCCTTTCTTCATGACGAGGACCATGACGTGATAGATCTACGCAGTGATACCGTGACCCGGCCCACCTCGGCCATGCGTGAGGCAATGTCTCTCGCCAAGGTGGGTGACGATGTATGGGGCGACGATCCCACCGTCAATGCCTTGGAGCAGATCGTGGCGGAGCGGGCCGGTAAGGCCGCTGCGCTGCTGTTCCCCTCGGGCACGCAGAGCAACCTGTGCGCACTGCTGACTCACTGCCAGCGGGGTGAAGAGGTCATTGCCGGAGAGTACTCGCATCTCTATCGTGATGAAGGCGGCGGGGCCGCAGCGCTCGGCAGCATCAGCGTTCAGGCGCTGCCCCACGAGGCCGACGGCAGCCTGGCGCTGGATATCCTGCGTACCGCGGTCAAGGGCGACGATATCCATCATGCCCGAACCCGCCTATTGGCACTGGAAAACACCTTTCGTGGCAAGGTGCTGCCTCAGGCCTATTTGGCCGCTGCGACGGACCAGGCCCATGGCCAGGGGCTCGCTACCCACCTGGACGGGGCGCGGCTTTTCAATGCCGCCGTCGCCACCGGGTCGACGCTTTCCGAGCTGTGCCAGGGTTTCGACTCCGTGTCGCTGTGTTTCTCCAAGGGGTTAGGTGCGCCAGTAGGCTCGCTATTGCTGGGAGAGTCCGACTTCATCGCCCGGGCGCGGCGCTGGCGCAAGACCTTGGGCGGCGGCATGCGCCAGGCTGGCGTCCTGGCTGCGGCATGCCACCATGCCTTCGAGCATCATGTCGAGCGCCTGGCTGAAGACCACGAGAACGCCCGACGCCTGGCTGAAGGCCTGCGAGCCTTGCCTGAGGTGGAGGTTCGTGCCTGCGATACCAACATGGTCTTCATGGCTGTTCCAGAGGCCCATTGTCGCTCCTTGCAAGTCCACCTCGAGAGCCGAGGCATCCTGGTTGCAGTGGGACCCGTGACCCGCTTGGTCACCCACCTGGACGTGAGCGGCAAAGACATCGAACGCGTGGTTGCGGCCGTGAACGACTACTTTTGCAAGGTCGGTAACGACTTTGCGGCATCGACGATCTAACCACCACGGAGGGAGCAACGATGGCGATCTATCGGTTGGGCGAGCACCGTCCTGACATTCATGAAAGTGTTTACGTGGCGCAGAGCGCCGAGGTGATCGGGCAGGTAACGCTAAAGGCCGACGCCAGCGTCTGGTATCAGGCGGTGCTGCGCGGTGATACGGATCAACTGGAGGTCGGCGAAGGGAGCAATATACAGGACGGTGCCGTGCTGCATGCCGATCCGGGCTTTCCGCTCAAGGTGGGTCGGCGAGTCACGGTAGGTCATCAGGCGATGTTGCACGGTTGCACCATCGGTGACGGTAGCCTGATCGGTATTCAGGCGGTGATCCTCAACGGCGCGGTGATCGGCGAAAACTGCCTGGTAGCGGCCGGTGCCGTGGTCAAGGAGGGTGCCGAGTTTCCACCGAACTCGCTGATCGTTGGTGCGCCGGCGAAAGTGGTTCGTGAACTCGGCAACAAGGCCATCGAAGGTATGCGGCGCAACGCCGCAGGCTACGTCGAGAAAGCACACCAGCATCAGGGCCAGCTCGAACGAATCGACTAGGCCAGCAGCGCTAAAAGAGCGCGCCCCGGGGTGTATGCCTCGGGGCGCGCTCGTATTGCTCAGTACAGCTCAGGCTTATTCTTCCTGCTCTGCCTCTTCGAAGGGGCCGTCATCGGCCTCGGTAGCCGCTTCCTCAGCCGGCTCCTCTTCCGCTCCATCAGCAGGCTCCTGCTCCATCTGCTCGATGGCGACAGGTTCCGTCGCGCCCACCTCCATGAGCGGGTCGCTGACGTTGAGCACGTAGAAGCCGATCATGGCGATAGCGCCAGCGAACACGAGATAGTAGATCGTCGGCAGGATCGTCTTGCGGATGGTCTCGCCTTCACGGCCGAGCAGGCCAACGGTGGCCGATGCCGCTACCACGTTGTGGATGGCAATCATGTTGCCCGCCGCAGCGCCCACGGCTTGCAGTGCTACCATGAAGGCGGTGGAGAGCCCCAGCTGCTGTGCGACGTTGAACTGGAAGTCGGCCAGCATCAGGTTGGCCGCAGTGTTGGAGCCGGCAATGAAGGCGCCCAGGCCGCCCACGGCGGGAGCGAAGAAGGGATAGATATCGCCCACTCCGTCGGCCACGAATTGCGCCATGGCCACCGGCATGGAAACCAGGTCGGCAGCGTTGACGCCGGAGTTGATCAGTATCCGTACCATCGGAATGGTGAAGATCAGTACGAAGCCGGCACCGAAGATCGTCCGTGAGGACTCGCTGAAGGCCGACTGGAGTTCACCGGCACGCATACGGTGAATCACCGCAGTGACCAGTACCACCATCAGCAGAATGCCGCCGGGCAGGTAGAGTGGGGCAAGACTGCCCGAGACTCCGGCCTCACCGAGGATGTTGCTCCAGCCGAAGGTCCAGGCATTGAGTGCCTCACGCAGCGGGTCGATGGTGCGCGAAGCGACCAGGAACACGGCCAGTAACACGTAGGGAAGCCAGCCCATCCAGGTGGAGAGCGGTGTCTTGCCGGCGATATCGTCGATCTTGATCTCGATCTTGCCGATCCAGTTGTCCGGCCAGCTGCTGCGCTCGGGGAAATCCCAGGTGTCCTTGGGGATCAGGAAGCCCCGACGGGCAGCGGGGACGACGATGGCCAGACCCACCATGGCGCCGATCATCGACGGGAACTCCGGCCCGAGCAGTACGCCTGCCAGCATGTAGGGCACGACGAAGGCGATCCCGGCAAAGATGGCGAAGGGCGTGATCGAAAGCCCCTCTTTCCATGATTTGTTGGCGCCGAAGAACTTGACCATGATCACGACCATGATCAACGGCATCAGTATGCCGATGATGCCATGCACGATGGCCACTTCGGCCGAGATCAGTCGGAAATACTCCAGCCAGGTGTAGCCACCGGCTTCCAGCTGCTCGGTGATGGCGGACTGATTTACGCCGCCGGTGACCCCCACCACGATGGGCGTACCCACGGCGCCGAAGGAAACCGGGGTGGACTGAATCATCATGCCCACGACCACGGCGGCCAGCGCCGGGAAGCCGAGAGCCACCATCAGCGGTGCAGCGACGGCCGCCGGCGTGCCGAAGCCCGAGGCGCCTTCGATGAAGCAGCCGAACAGCCAGGCAACGATGATGGCCTGGACTCGGCGGTCGGGGCTGATACCCGAGAAGCCGTTGCGGATCGCCGCGATACCGCCCGAGTGCTTGAGGGTATTGAGCAGCAGGATGGCGCCGAAGATGATCCACAGGATCGAAGCGGTGAGAATCAGGCCTTGGAAGGTCGAGGCCAGAACCCGGTTGAAGCTCATCTCCCAAGCGAACAGGGCGATGACAGCCGTGACCAGGTAAACGATGGGCATGGCCGTCTTGGCCGCCATGCGAAAACCGATGAGCAACACCCCCGCAAGTATCAAGGGTGTGAAGGCGAGTAGCGCTAAGGTCGTATCCGTCATGACGTTTCCTCGGATTTTCCTTGTTTGGGACCATCAGGCAGGGCCACCCGGCAAGACTAGCCCGAAATAGCCGATTGGGTGGGCAACGATACTAGAGCGAAGAAAAGTTGCCATCTCTGGTGAATTGGTAAGACCAATATTGGTTCTTGCTCGTTTGCTTTTTCTTTCTCTTGTTATGATTTTAAAACAAAGGTTTATGATTTTTTTACGGGCGCTTTAAGACGAGCCACGGTCGATCGTTATTAGACTAATGGACAGCCGTCCCCCACAGCGTAGCCAAGCATGGCGAGATTGGCATCCTCGCCGCAACACTGGCACTATCCGATGACTATCACCAAACGTTCATTGAGGAGGCGCCATGTCACGGGTTCTGTACGATCTCTGCGGCATCGACGAGGGGCTGCGTTTCTCTCCCTATTGCTGGCGTGTCCGCTATGCGCTGGCCCACAAGGGGCTCGATGTCGAGACTCGAGCGTGGCGCTTCACTGACAAGCAAGCGATCGCTTTCGCCGACTACGACAAGGTGCCGGTGCTGGTGGATGGCAACGAAACCGTGACGGACAGCTATTCCATTCTGGAGTATCTGGATCGCACCTACCCCGAACGACCACTCCTTGGTGAAGGCTTGGCCGGGGCCAGGGCGCGCTTCTTCAAACACTATGCCGAGCGTGCCCTGCAGCCGGCCATGATGCGTACCATCATCATGGATCTGCTCAATGCCATTGATCCGCAGGACCGCAATTATTTCCGCGAGACCCGGGAAAAGCGCTTCGGCCGCACATTCGAGGAGTTCCATTCTCCGGCCAAGGGGTTGGCTCAGCTCGATGCAGCTTTGACGCCGCTTCGCGGGCAGCTGGAGTATTGTCCCTTCCTTGATGGCGAGTCTCCTGCCGCGGCCGACTATCTGGTATTCGGCTCCTTCATGTGGGCCAGAGTGGTTTCCACCGCAGACCTCGTCTCAAATGCCGATCCCGTTTACGGCTGGGTTGAGCGCATGCTCGATCTCTACGACGGCATGGGGCGTAAGGCCATGCGCATCACGGATATCGACGGAGCCTACAGATAGAGAGGGCCCCGAAGGGAATGCTGCGTCGCAGCAAAGATGTTGCAATGCACAAAAGGAGCTGCTATGTTGCAATGCATCAAGGCTCATATCCTGCCTTGGAAACGCAACGTAGGAGGTGTCTCATGAGCAAGACCCAAGACAAGACAACCCAGCAGTTCGAATCCCTGTTCTTCGCCCCGGCGCGTGCCTATGGCTCGCTGACCCTGGAGTATTACGAGAAGATGCTGTCGGCGCAGCTGGAAGCCTTCCGCAGCTACTCGGATCTGAGTCTGGCTCAGGCGCGTGCCTGGGTCGACGTCAAGGACTCCGACGGCCTCAAGCAGGTTTTCGAAACTCAGCAGAAAGCCGCCAAGGAACTTGGTGAGCGCCTGCAGGGCGACACCAAGAAAGTGGTCGACCTGAGCCAAGAGTTTCTGCAGAAGGGCCAGCAACTGGCCGAGCAGAACGTCAAGGCCGCCAGCGCCGCGACCAAGTAAGTCGCCGCCGGCATCGAACGAGGCCGTCGCCCAACAGGGCGGCGGCCTTTTTCGTTTTTGTGAATAAAATCTAAACGTATCATGTGGGAAATATAAAAGAGTAATGTCTTATTGAGGCTGCGTTTGTTCAACTTCAGCTGAATCATACTTTTGTGTAGTTTGGCGAGAAATCTGCATCATAAGTCTCGGGGCAAACTATCCTGATTGTACCCTTTACCGATCCATGGCTGTTCTGCCGCCTTGCCAGGCGCGCGGATTAGCCTATCGACTCTAGTCGGGGCGGTACGGGGTAACGGGTGTATCGGCCAAGTCTGGAAGTACGTCAGCTGGCTATAGAACGCTTATATTACCGATGAACGGTCTTGAAGCTTTCCGTACCGCTACATCAGTGGAGTTGAACGAGACAAGGAGTGCTTGCCATGATGTCTAAAGAATTTCTCAAAAAAGTCGGTGTGCTAGGCGTAATCGTTGGCCTGGCAGCTGCCCCCTCGGCGTTCGCTGGTGATCGCGACAAAGAGGATAAGGACGGCGACTACGGCCAGGAAGACCAAACCACCATGCAGGAAGGCAGCGCGACTGGCGCCGCAGGTCAAGGCGCAGGCGAAGCAGGTGAAACGGAGTGGGAAGAGGAGCAGGACCCGGAGGATGCTGCACCGGGAGCGGACAATGATCTGGACCAAGGCGATGATGCGACCGGCACCCAAGCCGAAGCAGGCGGCGCTGGTATCGAAGGGCATGAAGGCACCCAGTCGGGTGATGACGTCGATCCAGACGAGGAAGATGAAGCCGGTACTCAGGCGCAGTAGCCTGTAGCAGTATAAAAAAGATTCATCAGTAACTGACGGGCACCCTAGGGTGCCCGTGTTGTTGAAAAATCAGGGGTTCACCGCTGCGGCTTGAGACTTCTCACGCTCAGGCTTGCCAGGCAGGACGGCATCGAGCAACAGGGCGGCAAGCGCTGCAGGTACGAGCCCTGATTTCAGCAGCAGGCCCGCTTGGCCGGGCATGGTCTCGGCAATGGCTTCCACAGCGGGGAGTCCAATACCCAGGCTCATGGCAACGGCGATGATCAGCATGGCACGCTGGTTGAGTTCGCACTCCTGAATGATTTTGAGCCCTGCCGAGGCGATCATGCCGAACATCACCACCCCCGCACCGCCCAGCACTGCATGGGGCATGGCCGCGACCAAACCGCCCAGCTTGGGAAACAGCCCCATGCAGATCAGTAATATGCCGCCGATCGTCACGACGTGGCGGCTGACCACGCCAGTCAGAGTGATCAACCCAACGTTCTGTGCATAGGCGGTGTTGGGCAGCGTGTTGAATACCGCAGCGAAAGAGGTGGCTACCCCGTCAGCCATCACACCGCCGGAGAGCTCGCGATCCTTGGCCTGACGGCCGGCGCCACCGATGGTGATGGCGGAGATATTGCCGATGGTCTCCAGGCCTACCACGAACATGATCAGCGTCATGCCGATGATGGCGGTCAGCTGGAATTCCAGGCCGTATTGCAGAGGCTTGGGAATGGCAAACCAGGCGGCGTTACCCACACTAGTGAAGTCCACCATGCCCATGGCAATCGCCAGCAGATACCCGCTCGCGAGTCCTACCAGGATGGAGGCGGCCTTGAGGAAGCCGCGTCCAAACTGGTGCACGACGATGGTTACCACCAGGACGAATAGCGCCAGGCCCAGATTGGTGGGTGAGGCGAAATCATCGGCACCGACCCCCCCGGCGGCATAATTGAGGCCCACCGGCATCAGGGTGATACCGATCAACAGCACCACGATGCCAGTCACCACGGGCGAAAACCAATGGCGAATCTTCTTGAGAAAGGCGCCCAGGCCCACCTGAAGAAGCCCGGCTATCAATGAGGCCCCCAGCACGGCGGGGAGGCCGAAAGTGCCTGCAAGGGGGAGGGCCACCGGCAGGAAGCCGAAGCTCGTCCCCTGAACGATGGGAAGGCGGGCGCCAATGGGGCCCATGCCGATGGTTTGAATCAAGGTGGCGATGCCGGCCACGAAGAGGGCGACCTGAATCAGGAAAATCTGTTCGCCAGTCGTGGCCCCTATGACACCGGCAATGATGATCGGCGGGGTCACGTTGCCGGCAAACATCGCCATGATGTGTTGAATCCCCAGCGGAATCGCTTTGCTAAGCGGTGGCATGGCGTCGGGGTTCTGATTGATCGTACGTGAAGGCTTGGGATGCTGAGGAGAGGGTCCAGTCATGGTCAGGCTCTCGAGTTGTTGTTGTCTCGGGTGATGCTTGATGTGCACCACTTACTGAAATTAATGTACACAATCGTGATTCGTTTAAAAGACAATTTGCTTTTATTTTTGTCCACGCGATTGATTTTATGTTTTTAAACAAAGGGTTATATGAATAATGTTGACCGTTTGGTCATATTGGTGGCGCTGTCATGGACGACTTTCAGGCACGAGTCTTCCCCTTCCGAATAGTGCGGGAGGAGATTGAGCAGGGACGTGCTAGGGCAGGAATTATCGGCAAAAGAGGGGGGGGGCGACAGCGCCGAGAGACGACGCTGTCGGATCGCTCAATGCTGGGCGGCGCGGTCATCCAGACGAAAGCGGGCGATGCGGTTGATTTGCTCGATGGCAGTACGACGCTCTTCCTCAGGAGTGTTGTTCTGGCGGGTTTCGAATGCGGCGAGAATGGCATGACGGTCGCTACCCTTCACGGCCATGATGAAGGGAAAGCCGAATTTTTCCTTGTAGGCTGCATTCAGTCGCTCGAAGCGCGCCATTTCTTCGGGGGTGCATTGATCCAGTCCCGCCCCGGCCTGCTCACGGGTCGAATCGTTCGTCAGCTCCCCGGCGATGGCGGCTTTACCGGCCAGGTCGGGGTGGGCGCGAATGACGTCAAGCTGACGCTCTGGGGTTGCATCGCGCAGGGTTTGTCCCATGGCTTCGGCGAGACCCGCCGGGGTGTCCTGTGCCGGGGTCAGGCCACGCTCCCAGGTAAGCTCCGCCACCCAGGGAGAGTGCTCATAGATATCACCGAAGCGGGATACGAACTCGTCGCGCTCCAGCGTACTGGGACGAGGTATCAGTGCTGTGTCTTTCATTCGTGGTCTCCTTGGTCCGTATATGGGCTAGCTGCATGTATCTCGTAAAAGTGTATACAAAAAAATTTTGAAATGTACCATCAAAAGGGCTAAAACTGTCTTCATGATACCGGCCAGACTTGGAGTCGTTTCCCACGGCTCGCGGTCTAACGTAAGGGAGTAATGAAATGGGACGACTCACCACGCACGTTCTGGATACCGCCCTGGGCCGCCCCGGCCAAGGGATAAGAATCGAAGTGTTTCGCCTGGCAGGGGACCAGCGCACCGTACTCAAGACAGTAACCACCAACGATGATGGTCGTTGCGATGCACCCATCCTCGAGGGCAGCGACTTCGAGGCCGGCGAGTACGAACTGGTCTTCCATGCCGGCGATTATTTGCGCCGGCATGGCGTCCAGGCAGCCGAGCCACGCTTCCTCGATGTCATACCACTGCGTTTCGGGGTAGCGGATCCATCCCAGCACTACCATGTGCCACTTCTGTTGTCGCCGTTTGGTTATTCCACCTACCGCGGCAGCTGAGCTTTATTCGAACATTGCCTGCGTTGGCCCCGGGCCGCTGAACAACAACACTGACCGAGACCCCTCAGATGCAAGCTTACCTACTCGATTTCGTCAATTTCATGCTGCGCTGGCTGCACGTTATCGCGGCCATCGCCTGGATCGGCGAGTCGATCTACTTCGTCATGCTGGACAATGGCCTGCGCAAGCCAAAGGCCGCCGAAGATCGCGACAAGGGCGTATTCGGTGAGATGTGGGCCGTGCACGGTGGCGGCTTCTATCACAACCAGAAATACGCCACGGCGCCCGCAAAGCTACCCGAGGACCTGCACTGGTCCTTCTGGAAGTCCTATACCACCTGGCTCTCGGGCTTCGCTCTGTTCGTACTGCTTTACATGACCAACCCGGGCTTCTACCTGGTCAACCCTCACAGCAGCTGGGAGTGGGCCGCCAACATGAGCGGCTGGCAGGCCAACCTCCTGGCCCTGGTGTTCCTGCTTGCCGGCTGGGTGGTCTACAACGAGCTATGCAAGCGCATCAGTCCCAACATGGAGCGCGATGGCATACTCAGCCTCGCGGTCGCCGTGCTGATGGTCGTAGTGGCTTACCTCAGCGTGCAGATGTTCTCGGGCCGGGCGGCCTTCCTGCTCACCGGGGCGGTGATGGCCACTGCCATGTCCGCCAACGTATTTTTCTGGATCATTCCCGGCCAGCGGCGCATGGTCAACGCGATGAAGGCCGGCGAACAGCCAAATCCGCTCGATGGCAAGCGAGGCAAGCAGCGGTCGGTGCACAACACCTACTTCACCCTGCCGGTAGTGCTGCTGATGATCAGCAACCACTACTCCTTCGTGTACAATCACGAATACGCCTGGGTGCTGATGGCGCTGTTCATCTTCGCCGGTGCGCTGATCCGCCAGTTCTTCGTGCTGATGCATGCGGGCAAGATCCAGCCGGCCTACCCGGTAGCCGGCGCGGCGCTGATCCTGGTGGCGTTCTGGCTGGGAACGCCCGGTGGGGCAACCACGGCCGCCAATGGCACCGCCGAGGCACCCAGCCAGGATGAAGTTCACGCCATGATCGATCAGCACTGTGTCGCTTGCCACTCGCGGGAGCCTACCCAGCCCGGCTTCGCCGCTCCGCCAGCCGGTGTGGCCTATGACGACTGGAACGACATTCTGCGGCAGAAGAGCCAAATCCAGCAGGTAGTAGCCAGCAAGTACATGCCGCTTGGCAACATGACCGGAATGACCGACGAAGAGCGGGAGGTGATTGCCGCCTGGTCGGAGTAGGCCGAAAAGCCTCTTCCTGTATAGCGCCCCCGGCCCGCTCGTCTGCGGCGTCGGGGGCCTTTGCGTAGGTTCGATAGTTCGCGGTACTTGTGTATACAATGGCCAGTAAAGATGGGCTGCAAGGAGGTAGACATGAACCAGCGGGAGAGCCTGGCCGACGCTGGCGACTCGGCTAAGGAAAAACCCCGGCGCCTGGGCAAGAACGGCGACGGGGCAGAGCGCCACGAAGCGATCTATCGCACCATCAGCGATGCCATCATCGAGCATCGACTGCGGCCCGGTGCACGCTTGCGTGAGGATGCCCTGTCCGATGTATTCGGCATCAGCCGTACCGGTGTGCGCAAGATTCTCCAGCGTCTGGCCCTCGAACAACTGGTCACGCTGACGCCTCGGCGCGGTGCCAGCGTCACCCGGCCCACCGCCGAGGAAGCCAAGGACGTGTTCGATGCTCGTCAGATGGTGGAGTGCGGGCTCATGCCGACGGTGGCCAAGCGCATCACCGACGACGATGTGCGAGCGCTGCGCGACATGGCCCGCCGTGAGCGTGAGGCGCTCAAGTCGGGCGAGCAAAGCCGCGCCATCAAACTTTCCGCCGCCTTTCACGAGCGTCTGGCGCAGCTGTCGGGCAATGCCACCCTGGCGGCCTTTGTCGGTCAACTCTGTTCGCGCTCTTCGTTGATTCTCGCCGTCTACGGCAGCTCGGGTCACCTGGGCTGCGAGTCTCACGATCATGACGATCTGATCGGTTTTCTCGAAGCGGGCGACGGCGAACGGGCTACGGCCTTCATGGGGCGTCACCTCAAGGCGATCGAGGCCTCGCTATCGATTGTCGAGGAAGAGCAGGAGGCGCCCGATCTACATCAGATCTTCAACCTCTGATGCACTTTGACGGCGCACCCCGTCATCTTGTCTGCACCGATTCGGCGCGCTCGTGCGCAATTTCCTCACTAGGCAGCACCGTGCACGATCACAACGCGGTGCTTTACCCCGTCTCAATCGAGAGCTTTCAAAAATTCAGCCTGATGTTTGTATACTAAATTTCAGTAGCTTGTATTTCTGACTCTCTCGTTCTCGCGCTTTTTCCTCAGATATCGCTTCTTTTGGCCTCGTAATTGCAATGGTCGGGATGAGCTGGACATCGATGATGCCCGGCATTCCGATCAAGAAGAGGGGGAGCGTGAATAATGGTATACAAAAAAATCGCAGCAGCCCTGCGCCAGGCTTGCCGTGCGGCAGCGGTGACCGTCAGCCTGACGGTACTCTCCATGCCGGCTATGGCCGACGGTCAGGTGCTGCGCATCGCCATGACCGCCTCGGACATTCCGCTGACCACCGGACAGCCCGACAGCGGCTTCGAGGGGTACCGCTTTCTGGGCTATACGGTTTACGACGCGCTGATCAACTGGGACCTGTCCTCTGCCGACGACATCAGCGGTCTGACCCCCGGCCTGGCCGAATCCTGGGAGGTCGACGAGGAGGACACCCGGGTGTGGACCTTCACCCTGCGCCAGGGCGTGAGTTTCCATGATGGCAGCGAGTGGAATGCCGACGCCGCCATCTGGAACCTCGACAAGGTCTACGACGAGGAGTCGCCGCAGTTCGACGCCCGTCAGGCGGGTAACGTGCGCGGCCGCATCCCGGCCATGGACCAGTACGAGAAGGTCGACGACCATACCATCCGCTTCACCACGCGGGAGCCGGACGCCTGGTTCCCGTATCAGCTCACCTTCCTGCTCTTCTCGAGCCCGGCGCAGTGGGAGGCGCTCGGCGGCGACTGGGATGCCTTCGCCCGCGAGCCTTCCGGTACCGGGCCGTTCCGGTTGACGCGTCTGGTACCGCGGGAGCGGGCCGTGCTCGAGCCCAACGCCGATTACTGGGACGCCGAACGCGTACCACGTATCGAGCGCATCGAGCTGATCCCCATGCCCGAGTCGAGCACCCGTACCTCGGCGCTGCTGTCGGACCAGGTGGACTGGATCGAGACCCCGGCGCCTGACGCGATCCCGCGCATGCAGTCACGGGGCATGACCATCACCAGCAACCCCTATCCGCACACCTGGCCATATCAGTTCTCCATGCTCGAGGGCAGCCCTTGGCGTGACATCAACGTGCGCAAGGCGGCCAATCTGGCGGTGGACCGGGAGGGGCTCGAGGCGCTGCTGGGTGGCTTGATGGTGCCCGCGGCGGGCATCGTCACACCGGATCACCCCTGGTACGGCGAGCCCGAGTTCGAGACCCGCTACGATCCGGAGGAGGCCAGGCGGCTGCTGGCGGAGAGCGGCTACGGCCCGGACAATCCCGTGCAGGTGAAGGTGCTGATCTCCACCTCCGGCTCCGGCCAGATGCAGCCCCTGGCCATGAACGAGTACATCCAGCAGAACCTGGCCGAGGTTGGCATCGCGCTCGACTTCGAGGTGCTCGACTGGGAGTCGCTGTTCCCCAACTGGCGGCGTGGTGCGGACGATGCTAGCAGCCGCGGTGCCCATGCCACCAACATTACCTTTGGCTGGCTCGATCCGTTTGCCGCCTTCTATCGCTTCATGCACTCGAGCATGGCACCGCCGAACGGCTTCAACTGGGGCTACATGGACGATCCCGAGTACGACCGTCTGCTCGATGAGGCACGGGTGACATTCGATCAGGAGGCACAGGACGCCATCCTGGCCGAGTTCCACGCCCGCATGGTCGATGACGCCGCCTGGCTGTGGGTGGCCCATGACGTGGGACCCCGTGCGATGCAGCCACGGGTCAAGGGCTTCGTCCAGGCCAAGAACTGGTTCCAGGACCTGACACCGGTCTACATCGAGGAGTGAGTCGTAGCGGCGGCAGGTGAAGGCCTGCCGCCGCCGGCCTGGAGGCGAGATGAGTACCTATTTTCTCAAGCGTATTCTCTATGTAGTGCCGATCACCCTGGCGGTGAGCTTCTTCTGCTTCTCGCTGGTGCACCTTTCGCCCGGCGATCCCATGGATGCGGTGGTGTCGGCCGATGCCCCGCGCGAGGTGGTGGCCATGGTGGAGCGCGCCTACGGCTTCGATCGCCCGCTGCCCGAGCAGTTCGCCCTGTGGGTGAGTCGTGCGGTGCAGGGCGACCTGGGGCTGTCGGCTGCCAACGGGCGGGCGGTTACCACCGAGGTATTCGCCGCGCTCAAGAATACCCTGCTGTTGGCGCTGGCGGCTTCCTTGATCGGCTTCACGCTGGGCAGCACCTTCGGCATGCTGGCCGGCTATTGGCAGGGGTCACTGCTCGACCGTGTGGTCACCGGCTTTGCCGTCGGTGGCGTCAGCATTCCCCACTACTGGCTGGGTATGTTGCTGGTTATCGTGTTTTCGGTGGAGCTCAACTGGCTGCCCTCGTCTGGGGCGGGGCCGGGAAGTTCGAGCGACTGGGCGTTCGAGTGGGCCTATCTGCGCCATTTGATTCTGCCGGCCGTGACCCTGTCTGTGATCCCCATGGGGGTGGTGACCCGAACCGTGCGCGCCATGGTGGCCGAGATCCTGGCCCATGAATTCATCGAGGCGTTGCGCGCCAAGGGGTTGGCCGAGAAGCGCGTATTCCTGCATGTGGTCAAGAACGTGGCGCCTACGGCGCTGGCGGTGATGGGGCTGCAACTGGGTTACCTGCTTGGCGGCTCGATCCTGGTGGAGACGGTGTTCTCCTGGCCGGGCACGGGGCTTCTGCTCAACAACGCCATCTTCCAGCGCGACCTGCCGATCCTGCAGGGGACCATTCTGGTGCTGGCACTGTTCTTCGTGCTGCTCAACCTCATCGTCGATCTGGCCCAGGCCAGGCTGGATCCGCGCATTCAGCGCAGTTGATCGCAAGGAGACACGCCCATGTCGCTCACTCTCGATACCGCCGTGTCGCCCATGGCGGCACCACCCGCGGAGCAAGGCTACTGGCGCAGCGTATTCGCCCGCTTGCGGCGCGACCCGGTGGCCATGACCGCCGGCCTGATTCTGCTGGCCATCGTGCTGATGGCGATCTTCGCCCCCTGGCTGGCGCCGCAGAATCCCTACAGCACGAGCATGCTTAATCGCCTCAAACCCATCGGCTCTCCGGGCTTCCCATTGGGCAGCGATGAGCTGGGGCGCGACATACTCTCGCGTTTGATTCACGGTGCCCGGCTGTCGCTGCTGATCGGTGTGATGCCGGTGATCAACGCCTT
Source organism: Halomonas sp. TH-94 (assembly GCF_057473365.1). Taxonomy (NCBI): domain Bacteria; kingdom Pseudomonadati; phylum Pseudomonadota; class Gammaproteobacteria; order Oceanospirillales; family Halomonadaceae; genus Halomonas; species Halomonas sp. TH-94. The sequence goes on along the minus strand of NZ_JBYCKL010000008.1, from coordinate 2,723 downwards.
CGTCATCGGTAGCGCCATCGGCATCGTCGCCGGCTTCGTCGGCGGGCGCACCAATACCGTGATCATGCGCGTGATCGATGTGTTCTACGCCTTTCCCGCCGTGTTGCTGGCCATCGCCCTGGCCGGTGCCCTGGGGGCCGGGCTGGTCAACTCGCTGTTCTCGCTCACGGTCGTGTTCATCCCGCCCATTGCCCGGGTCGCGGAGAGCGTGACCACCCAGGTGCGCAACGTCGACTACATCGAAGCGGCGCGAGCCAGCGGCGCGCGCAGCCTGACCATCATTCGGCGGCACGTGCTGGGCAACGTGCTGGGGCCGATCTTCGTCTATGCGACCTCGCTGATCAGCGTCAGCATGATTCTCGCCTCGGGGCTCTCCTTCCTCGGCCTCGGTGCGCGTCCGCCGATGCCGGAATGGGGGTTGATGCTCAACACCATGCGCGATGCGATCTACGTCAATCCGTGGGTAACGGTGCTGCCCGGGATGATGATCTTCACCGTGTCGATCTGCTTCAACATGCTCAGCGACGGGCTGCGCTCCGCCATGGACGTCAAGCTATGAGCCATCAATCTAGAAAAGAGATCAGCATGAAAGCCACGCCCATGGAGATGAGCGATCCCCGTGACCGCGGTGGCAGAGCCCAGCCGCTGTTGCGGGTCCAGGGATTGCGTAAGCACTTCGTGATCAAGCGTGACCTGCTGGGGCGGCCGCTGAGCCGCGTGCATGCGGTGGACGGCATCGACTTCGAGGTGCGCAAGGGCGAGACCCTCGGCATCGTCGGCGAATCGGGCTGCGGCAAGTCGACCACTGCGCGCCTGCTGATGCATCTGCTGCAGCCGGATGGCGGCGAGGTGATCTTCGACGGCGACCCGGTCGGCACGCGGGGCGGCCTGTCGTTGCGCGAGATGCGCCGACAGATGCAGATGGTGTTCCAGAACTCCTACGCTTCGCTCAATCCGCGCATGACCATCGAAGAGTCGATCTCCTTCGGTCCGCAGGTACACGGGATCGGCCGGCGTGAGGCGCGACAGCGAGCCCGGCGGCTGCTCGACCAGGTGGGGCTGCTGCCTGAACGCTTCGCGCAGCGATACCCCCATGAGCTATCCGGCGGCCAGCGGCAGCGGGTCAACATCGCCCGGGCGCTGGCGCTCGAGCCGCGCCTGCTGATCCTCGATGAGGCGGTATCGGCGCTGGACAAGTCGGTGGAAGCCCAGGTGCTCAATCTGCTCGGCGACCTCAAGCGGGAGTATGGGCTGACCTACCTGTTTATCTCCCATGACCTCAACGTGGTGCGCTACATCAGCGACCGGGTCATGGTGATGTACCTGGGCAAGGTCGCCGAGGTGGGCGACAGCGAGGCCCTCTACCGCGCTCCGGCCCATCCCTATACCCGGGCGCTGATGTCGGCGATGCCGTCGATGGAACCGGGACTGAGGACCCAGACGGCCCCGCTGGCCGGCGACCCACCCAACCCCATCGACCTGCCGCCGGGGTGCCGGTTCTGTCCGCGTTGCCCCATGGCCGTGGATGTCTGCCGTGGCACTGAGCCTGCGCTTGCGGTGCTGCCGGGCGGCGGGCATCTAGCGGCCTGCCACCGCGCCGCCGAGGTTCAGGCCGCGGTGACGCACACGCAGCCAAGCGCCGAGGAGAGTGTTCGATGAAATCCGATGTCATGACCCGTACGGCCACCCAGGCGCCGCTGGCGGCTCCGGCCGACCCCATGGTCGAAATCTGCGACCTGCATGTGCACTTCGGCTCGGCTCGTCGCCCGGTGCAAGCGGTAAACGGGGTCGACCTGACCCTGGCGCGGGGCGAAGTGCTGACCATTCTCGGCGAGAGCGGCTCGGGCAAGAGCGTCACCCTGCGCAGCCTGATGCGCCTGTTGCCGGAGCGCAAGACTCGACTGACGGGGAGCGTACGCGTCGACGGACAGGACGTACTGGCCATGTCGCGGAGTGGGCTATCCCGCTTTCGCGGGCGTACGGCGGCGATGATCTTCCAGGAGCCGATGCTGGCATTCGATCCTGTGTTCACCGTCGGCGATCAGATTGCCGAGACCGTGTGTCGCCACGAGGGAGTTAGTCGGCGTGAGGGATTGGCCCGCGCCCTGGAACTGTTCGACCGGGTGCGCATTCCCTCGGCCAAGCGGCGGCTCGCCAACTACCCTCACGAACTCTCCGGCGGCATGAGCCAGCGGGCGATGATCGCCCTGGCCCTGTCGTGCCGGCCCAAGCTGCTGCTGGCCGACGAGCCGACCACCGCGCTGGATGCCACGGTGCAGATTCAGATCCTGCTGCTGCTTCGGGAGCTGCAGCGGGAACTGGGCATGTCGGTGATATTCGTGACCCACGACATGGGGGTGGCCAACGAGATATCGGATCGCATTGCCGTGATGTACGCCGGACGGCTGGTGGAAACCGGTGCTGTCGACACCGTCATCGCCCAGCCGCGTCACCCCTACACCCTGGGATTGATGCACTCGCGTGCCACCGGCGAGCTGCGCGGGCAGCGCCTCAGCGCCATTCCCGGAGCGCCGCCGGACATGTCGGCGCCGCCGCCCGGCTGTGCTTTCGCCCCGCGCTGCCAGTATGCCGACGCGACATGCACCCAGGCCCTGCCCGGCATGAGCGAGCTGGGCGACGGCCACCGGGCGGCCTGCTGGCGGCTAAGTGAAACCTGTGGCGGGGCTGCCTGATAGTGACAAGGCGGCAGCGATGATTCCCCC
>NZ_JBYCKL010000007.1:0-11108 GCF_057473365.1 Halomonas sp. TH-94 | reverse complement strand
ATCCACCGCCTGCAACGTTGCCCGTCACCGGCAGCGGATGCGTACTTTACGGTTTTCATCCGGCCCCTGCAAGAGGCGCTTGTAAAAAAGTTTCACGCCGGTGACGGGGCAGTGACGAAACGATGGCAGCCAAACTATCCACAGGCGCCGGGAGACGGGCGCCTGTGGATGATTTCAGGCGCCAGCTTCCTCCTTGCTGCGTCGCCGACTGGCGCGATCCAGCAGGGAGAGAATGGAACGATATGGGATGCCACCATGCAGCGACAGGCCGATCTCACAGGTGCGCGAGTTGGAGTACCCTGCATCGCACTCCTCCACCTGCTCGGCCAGGCCTTTTAGCGCAGAGGCATTGAGCTCCGGCGTAACCAGCCCCTTGTCGCCGGCAAAGCCACAGCAGGTGATCTCGGCCGGAACCACTACGTCACTGGCGCAGGCTCGCGCCAGGGCCACCATGCGTTCGGCCAGCCCCATGTGCGTGCTGGAACAGGTCACGTGCACCGCCACTCGCTCTTCGAGCGGAGTGATCTCTAGGCGCGAAAGCAAGTGGTCGTGAGCGAAGGCCACCGGCTCCTGCACCACCAACCGTTCATCCAGACGTCCCTGCATGTGCAGAACACAGGGGCTGGTATCGCTGAGTATCGGGTAGCGTCCATTCTGACTCGCCGCCAGCAGCTCGCGATTCAACTCTCGCGCTTTGTGAGTCGCCTCATCGAACTGGCCCTTGGATTGAAAAGCCATACCGCAGCACAGATGACCCGGCATGTCGGGCACGATCACCTCGAAGCCAGCCTTGTCGAGCAACGCCAGGGTAATCTCCATGACCGAGCGAGTCTCGCTGTCACCATGAGAAGCGCCGAAGACCCGAGTGGCACAGGTGGGGAAATAGACCACCTTGTCACGCACGTCGCCTGCAGCAGGCTGCTGCTTGAGCACGCGAACCGATGCCGCCTTGGGCAGGGTAGGTATCCACTGTGGCACGCGGCCGGCACTGGCTTTGGTGATGGCTCCGCTCACACCGGCGAGTCCTTTTTCACCCAGCACGGCACGCCCGGTGCTCGCCAGGTTGAGCATACCGCGCGCCAGGCGAGTGGTTCCGGAGAAGTGCCGCCCCACTCGCCGTGCCATTCCGCCATGCTGCGCCAGCCGTTCGTGGCGCATCTCTCGGATCAGCTCACCGGTATTGATGCCTACCGGGCATTGGGTGGCGCACAAGCCGTCCACGGCACAGGTCTCGTCGCCGGCGTAGCGATAGTCTTCCCGCAGACGTTCCAGTCGCTCGGCCTCCTGCGCATCGAGGCCATCCCCCAACGCTTCGAGCCGGGCCATCTCACGGGCGATGACGATGCGCTGACGCGGCGTCAGCGTGAGGTCCCGCGAGGGACACACATTCTCGCAGAACCCGCACTCGATACACTTGTCGACGATGGGGTCAGCGGCCGGCAGCGGCTTGAGGTTTTCAAGGTGAAGCGTCGGGTTACGGCTGAGAATGACATCCGGATTAAGCAGGTTTTCGGGGTCGAACAACGCCTTGATCTGCCACATCAACGCGTAGGCCTCGGGGCCCCACTCGAGCTCGACGTAGGGCGCCATGTTGCGCCCTGTACCATGCTCGGCCTTGAGCGAACCGCCATATTCGACACCGACCAGTTGTGCCACTTCATCCATCAACGCCTGGTAGCGCTCCACCTCGCCGGGCTTCTCGAAGCCCTGCGGAAAGACGAAGTGCAGGTTGCCCTCCAGGGCATGACCAAAAAGGATGGCCTCCGGATAGCCGTGACGATGAAAGGCATCTGTCAGGGCCAGCACGCCTTCGTCGAGCCGCTCGATGGGAAAGGCGACGTCTTCTATGATCACCGTGGTGCCTGTTTCGCGCACCGCCCCCACGGCGGGGAAGAGACCTTTTCTGATCTTCCAGTAGAGTTCGTAGGTACTTTTGTCGCGCGTGAAGTCGAGGGGTTCCAAGGTATGGATACCCTCGAAGATGGCGCGTACCGCCTGCAGCCGCTCTTCCAGCTCGGCTTCGTCGTTGCCGCGCACGTCGATGAGCAGCGCTGCGGCCCCGTCAGGCAGGGCTTCGAGCACCTCGGGCATGCCCGGCTTGCCTTGTACCGAGCGCAGTGCGGCGCGGTCCATCAGCTCTACCGCCGAGACCGGTGCCGGCTTGAGCGCGATGGTGGCGCGGCAGGTGGTCGCCATGTCGGGCAGGAAGACAAGCGCCGCAGCCTTGTGCGGCTCATCGATGACCGAGTCGTAGGTAATCGTACTGATGAAGCCGAGGGTACCCTCGGAGCCGATCATCAGGTGCTTGAGGATCTCGATGCCGTCTTCGAAGTCGACCAGACTATTGAGGGCGTACCCGGTGGTGTTCTTGAGCCGGTATTTGTGGCGAATCTTTTCGGCCAGCGGCTCGTTGCTCCGGGTCTCGGCCGAGAGCCTCTCGAGCCCCTCGACGAGTTCGGCGTGGCTGCGACGGAAAGCGGCGCAACTGGCCGGGTCAGCGGTATCCAGACGCGTACCGTCGGCCAGGATCACACGGATATCCCGTACCGTACGATAGCTGTTCTGCGCCGTACCGCAGCACATCCCCGAGGCGTTGTTGGCGGCGATGCCGCCTACCATGCAGCTATTGATGGAGGCCGGATCGGGACCGATCTTGCGTCCGAACGGTGCCAGCAGCTGGTTGGCCCGAGCACCGATCACGCCGGGCTGCAGGCGAATGGCCCGGCCGCCGTCGAGCACCTCGTGGCCCCGCCAGCCCTCGCGCAGCTGAATCAGTACCGAGTCGGTTACCGCCTGGCCCGACAGCGAGGTGCCGGCGGCACGGAAGGTTACCGGCAGTTGGCGTGAACGACAGCCGGCGAGCACGGCCATCAGCTCATCCTCGTTGGCAGGCTGGACCACCAGCCTGGGAATGAGCCGATAGAAACTGGCATCGGTACCATAGGCAAGCGTTCGCAACGGGTCATCGATCAGGCGCTCGCCGGGCATGATCTCGAGCAGCTCGCGCTTGAGCTCCTGCCATGCATCGTCAGTCGGTACGGTTGAAGTCGCGGCGGTCATGAGCGCTCCTCGGCGTGGCGTACCAGAACCACGAGCTCCCTGGGGCCGTGCACGCCGTAGGCCAGGGTCTGTTCGATGTCCGCCGTCTTGCTCGGCCCCGAGATCAGCAGTGCGTTGGTGGGCATGCCGGTCGCCCAACCGTGTGCCTCGACGATATCGAAGAAGGTGTCTTCCAGGGTATCGGCATCCAGCACGGCGATATGGATGGGCGGCACCAGGCTCAGCAGTCGCGGCTCATCGGGGGTCGGCCACAGCCACAGGCTGCCGGTCTCGGCAATGGCACCACGAGTCGACGTAAGACCGGCATCGGTGCTGTGAAACTGATCATGCTGCCAGATTTCGATATCGCGATCGGCATCGACCAGGGTCACGTCTCCATCCGTCAGAGCGGCACGCGCCTCGGCGGCAACCGGGTGCTCACGCCCCAGGGCCAGTCGGCGAATGCCCTTCGCATGCAGCAATTCGACGAGATCGGCAGTCCAGGTGCTGCGGGACACATGGATGACTTCGCCGTGCACCGAGGTGATCAGACGCTCGAAGCGCTCCAGCCGCTCCTGCGCATTCCAGCCACGTCCGGTAACGACGGCGAAATCGCTGACAGGCGCCGTCAGCGGACCATCGGTTCGTTCACGCAGGCGCTTGAGAATATTGTCGCGGGCGCTCATCACTGCTTGCCCCCCTTGTCGACCTGATGGCGCTTGACCAGCTCGTGCAGCGAAGCTTTGGCCGGCTTGGGCGCAGTACGATGCTCGGTCCAGACACCCAGTTTCTTGGGCATCAGCGCTTGAAGCTTGCCAACGATGGCCGTGCCGCTACGCCAGGCACCAGGATGGGTAGCCAGCCATTGGTAGGCTTTCCAGGCCGCCACCTCTTTCCTGGTACGCTTGGCACCGGCGCCGGGTACGTTTCCACGCCCCTCGCCTACCGCTTCACGACGCAGCCTCACCAGCAGGTCGGGAATCGGGATCTTCACCGGGCATACCTCGCCGCAGGCGCCGCACAGGCTCGACGCCGTGGGCAGGTCCTTGGTTTCCTCCAGCCCCATCATGTGCGGCATCAGAATGCTGCCGATGGGGCCGGGATAGGTAGTGCCGTAGGTGTGGCCGCCCACACGGGTATAAACCGGGCAGTGGTTCATGCAGGCGCCGCAGCGAATGCAGCGCAGGGTGTCGAGCAGCTCGTCGTCCTGATAGATGCGGGAACGACCACTGTCGACCAGCACCAGGTGGACTTCCCTGGGGCCGTCATGCTCCCCCGGCTTGCGCGGCGAACTGATCATGTTGAAGTAGGTAGTGACGTGTTGGCCGGTGGCCGAACGTGTCAGCAGCGCATAGAGCGGGGGTACGTCCCGCAAGTGCTCGACCACCTTTTCGATGCCGGTCACGGCGATATGGACCGGCGGCACCGCAGTCGTCATGCGGCCGTTGCCTTCGTTTTCCACCAGGCACAGGGTACCGGTCTCGGCTACGGCGAAATTGACCCCCGAAATGCCCACGTCGGCATTCATGAAGCGCTCGCGCAGCTGGGCACGGGCCGCCGCGGTCATGTAGTCGACATCGCGGGTGCGCTCGGTGCCGGTCTTGACGTGCATGATCTCGGAGATCTCATCGGTGTTGAGATGGATCGCCGGCATGATGATGTGGGAAGGCGTCTGCTCGTTGAGCTGTACCAGGTATTCGCCGAGATCCGACTCAAGCGCCTCGATGCCCGCCTCTTCCAAATGGGCATTGAGGTGCATCTCCTCGGAGACCATCGACTTGCCCTTGATCACCGCCTTGGCTCCGTGGCGCTCGCAGATATCGCGAATGATGCGGCACGCTTCGTCGCCGTTCTCGGCCCAGTGCACCTGGATGCCGTTGGCCTGACAGTTGGCCTCTAAGCGTTCGAGAAGGTCGGGAAGCTTGGCCAGGGCCCGCAGCCGAATGTTGGCCCCGAGTTCGCGCAGGGTTTCGAGATCCCAGTCGCTGAACACGTCGCGCCGTTTGGCCATCAGGCCATCCATCGCCTTGCGAAAGTTGCCGCGGATCTGCGGATTGCCCAAGGCGTCGTGGGCCTGGCGATGAAACTCGCGGGGGCTGAAGGTTTGTACCGTGGGAGGCTGCGCGCTCATGAGGTCCTCCGCCACAGATAGCTGGCAATATGCTCGCCGGTGACTGACTTGCCCTGGTGTTCGAAGCGCCCGCTTATATTCATCAGGCAGCCGCAGTCCGAGGTGACGAAGTGTCGGGCTCCCGTAGCTTCGATGGCCAGAGTCTTGTCTTCCACCATGGCGGCGGAGACCTCCGGATGGCGCACGGCGAAGGTGCCGCCAAAACCGCAGCATTCCGTGGCACGGGCCTGCTCCACCAGCTCGACCTGCCCCATGCGGGCAAGCAGTGCCGGTCCGGTTTCCCCCAGCCCCATTTCACGCCTAGCACTGCAGGAGGTATGCATGGCCACCTTCTCAGGCTGACCACGGTCCTCAAGCTGAAGCTGGCAGACATGCAGCAGGAACTCGGTGAGCTCATAGACTCGCCCCGCCACCTCGTTGGCCTGAGCCTCTCTCGGCGTGCCGGCAAACAGCTGCGGATAGTGGGTTCGCATCATGCCGCCACAAGAGCCGGATGGAACGATGATCGGCCAGGATTCTGGAAACAGGTCGAGCTGTGCAGCGGCCACCGTCTTCGCCTCGTCGTGGTACCCGGAGGTATAAGCTGGCTGGCCGCAACAGGTCTGCGCCTGCGGATAAAGCACCTCGATGCCTTCACGCTCCAGCAGACGAATGCCATCCAGGCCGGCGTCTGGATAGAATAGGTCGATCAGGCAGGTGCCGAAGAAGTAGACCTTCTCCGGCTTCGGTGGGTACAGCTTGACTGGCGTCATGAGACTCCCTCACTGTCGGCCGTGGGCAATGGCGGTCTGCTTATTGTTATTTCTGAGTCCATGTAAATTGGTAAAACCAATTTACCCAAATAGAATCGTTGCACCTTAGGGGGCACGGCATACGGTGTCAAACGTCAAGCCCCTCCATACCCCTTAGAACTTCATAGACTTTGGTCTAGACGAGGGAGAGTACCCTGCTCTGCCGCACCTGCCGAAGCGGTGGAAGCCTACGACATGATTGCAAGGCGCTTTATTTCGCGCCAATATTGGTAAGACCAATTAAGCCAAACGGCATCAGGAAAGCCTCGCATGACCTACCAGAACGTACGCCAGCCGCGACTGGCCGATGTCATCACCGAGCGGCTCGAAGCAATGATCCTCGAAGGTAGCCTCAAGCCCGGCCAACGTCTGCCGCCTGAACGCGAGCTGGCCGAACGGTTCGGTGTTTCACGCCCTTCGCTGCGTGAAGCGATCCAGAAGCTGGCTACCCGAGGCTTGCTGACCAGCCGCCAAGGCGGCGGCACTTTCGTGACCCACGAACTCAATAGCGGTTACAGCGACCCGTTACTGGACATGCTAGCAAGACACCAGGAATTCCACCTGGACCTGCTCGAATTCCGCGATGCCATGGAAGGCATCTCGGCCTACTATGCCGCGCTACGCTCCACCCCGGCCGACCGTGCCATGCTGATCAAGCGCTTCGAGGAGCTAGAAGCCTGCTTCGCCGGTCGCAACCCGGAACTCGAGGCCAAGGCGGATGCCGCCTTTCATCTGGCCATCGCCGAGGCGGCACACAACGTTCTGTTGTTGCACACCATTCGCGGTATTTTCCATCTGTTGGAGAAAAGCATCGTCGACAACCTCGCCCACCTGTTCGCCAAACCCCAGTCACGGCCCCTGCTGATGAAGCAACACAGGGCACTGCTCGACGCCATCCTCGAGGGTCGCGCCGAGGATGCACGTGCGCGAGCCCATGAGCATCTGGTGTTCGTCGAGGAGGAGCTGCTGGAAATGGAGCGCGCCGAGACCCGCGCCCAGCGGGCCTTGCGTCGCGCTCAAGCGCTGCCTGAAACTCAGCCTTAGGGTATCCATGCGTGAAAGGCCCACACCGCCCACCTCGCTTGCCGGTTCCACTTCGCCGTTTGCTCCTGTTGCTGATACCGCTTGGGCTCATTGCGGTCATCTGGCAAGCGTCTCAGGTGGCACGCGAACAGGCGCTGCAAACCCTGGTGAGAGAAGCCGAGAACGAGCTGCGCCTTTCGGCCGCAGGTCTGGAAGGGCACCTGACACGGCATGACTACCTGCCGCAACTGCTGGCGTCTCGCGAAATGGTGAGACGCTTCTTGAGTAGTCGCAGCCCGCAAAATCCCATGCCGCTCAACCTGCTGCTCGACCAGTTTCGCGCCGTTGCCAACGTTTCGGATGTCTACCTACTCGATCGCCATGGCACTACGTTGGCCGCCAGCAACTGGCACATGGACAACACTTTCATCGGGCACAACTACTCCTTTCGCAGCTATTACACCGATGCCATCGCCGGCTATCGTGGCCGCTTCTTCGGCCTGGGAACCCAGTCACTGGAGCGAGGCTACTACTTTTCGGCCCCGGTATGGCTGGACGAAACGACTCCCGACGCTCGGCCGGACGGCGTCATGGTCATCAAGATCTTGCTCGACGTCGTAGAAGAGAGTTGGGCCGAACAGGATGCCGAGCTGCTGGTCACCGATGAGGACAATATCATCTTCATGGCCAGCCGCCCCGAGCTACGCATGGCAGCCCTGTTTCCGCTTTCCGAGGAGGAGCGACAGGCCTTGCTCGCCACCCGGCGATACGCCGACGAGCCGCTGACCCCTTCGGGCATCGACGTCTATGAGCATCGGCCGGACGGTAGCCGCCTGGTAAGGTTCGATGAGGGTCCACTGGCAGATGGCAGCTATCTGGGGCTGGCTCGCCACATGGAAACCTATGGCTGGGACATGTACATCCTCAAGCCCCTGGGAAGCGTATACCAGGCGCAGTGGCTGGCCGCCGCGCTGGCGGGCGGGCTTTACGGCGTCGTCATCCTGGCAGGTGGGGTAGGCTGGCAACGCTGGCGTCTGCGCCGCGAGCGGGAGCTGTTCGCCGAACGCGAGCGCCGCACACTGGCCAGCGCACGCGATGAACTGGAACGCAACGTCGAGCTGCGCACACGGGACCTCATGGAAACCAACAGGCTTCTTTCCGATGAAATCGAGGAACGGCGCCGCGCTGAGGAGAACCTGCGACAAACTCGCGACGAGCTGATTCAGGCCGCGAAGCTCGCCGTACTCGGCCAGTTGGCCGCCGGCATCAATCATGAACTCAACCAGCCGCTGGCCGCCATCCGGGCTTACGCCGAGAACGCACGCACCTTTCTCGAGCGCCAGCGGATGGAGGCCGCCGATGCCAATCTGGCTCAGGTCATCGAGCTGACCGAACGCATGGCCGAGATCAGCGCTCAGCTACGCCAGTTCTCGCGCAAGAGCGACAGCTCTCTGACGGCGGTATCGGTCCAGGCATGCATCGATTACGCACTGCGGCTCTACCAGAACCGACTCCACGACGTTGAGGTAGTGCGTGTCTGGGACGAAGAAATCTGGGTCCATGCCGACCTGGTACGCCTCGAGCAGGTGCTGGTCAACCTTATCGGCAATGCTTTGCAGGCGATGGCGGAAACCCCAGAGGCCAAGCTCGTTCTGAGCATCGAAACAGAGCCTGGCCTGGCGCGTATCGCCGTCAGCGATAGCGGCCCCGGAATTCCTGAGCCGCACCTTTCGCGCGTATTCGAACCCTTCTTCACGACCAAATCGCCGGGTAGCGGCCTGGGCTTGGGCCTCTCGATTTCGGCACGCATCATCAAGGACCTGGGTGGCGATATCCTGGCCGACAACCAGGCTGGCGGCGGGGCTCGCTTCACCATTATCCTGCCCCGGATGGAGCGCCCGGATACACCTCAGCCATCGCCAAATCAGGAGCAGCGATCCCATGCATGACCCGGCGGCCATCCCGGTACTGATCATCGATGACGAACCCCACCTGCGCATTACCGCCGGACAGACCCTGGAACTGGCCGGCTACCACCCGCAACCCCATGCCAGCGCCGAGAGCGCACTGGAGACGCTCAAGCCCGACTTCCCCGGCGTGATCGTCAGCGATATCCGAATGCCCGGCATGAGCGGCATGGACCTGCTACGCGAAGTCCGCCAGCGCGACCCGGACCTTCCGGTCATTCTGATTACCGGACATGGCGATATCTCCACGGCGGTGGAGGCCATGCGCGAAGGTGCCTGGGATTTTCTGGAAAAGCCCTTCGCCGGAGAAAGGCTGGTCGAAATGGTCCGCCGTGGCATCGAGAAGCGCCATCTGAGCTTGGAAAACCGCCAGCTCAAGGCCGAACTCGAAGCGCAACAGGCCGCTCCCGGCCCCCGCCTGGTAGGGCGAACCTCTGCCATACAGCGGCTCGCCTCCATGGTGCAGCGCATCGCCCAGGTGGAAACCGACGTGCTGCTGTTCGGCGAGACAGGCACCGGCAAGGACCTGGTGGCCCGGGCCATTCACGAGCGAAGCCCCCGCGGGGGACATCCATTCGTGGCCATCAACTGCGGTGCGGTGCCGGAGAGCATCATCGAGTCGGAGCTGTTCGGCCACGAGAAGGGCGCCTTTACCGGCGCCGTGGAGCGACGCATCGGCAAGTTCGAGCATGCCAATGGCGGCACGGTCTTTCTGGATGAGATCGAATCCATGCCCATGGCGCTGCAGGTCAAATTGCTGCGAGTGCTGCAGGAGCGCTGCATCGAGCGCCTGGGCGCCAACGAGCCGGTGCCGCTGGACATTCGGGTGATTGCCGCCACCAAGGTCGATCTCAGGCTCGCTTCCGAGGCTGGCGAGTTCCGTGAGGATCTCTACTACCGGCTCAACGTGGTCACCCTGCCGATTCCCCCATTGCGTGAGCGACGCGAGGACATTCCTCTACTGTTCCAGCATTTCGCCGTCGTCGCCGCCAATCGAAGCGGCCTGGAAGCTCCACCGTTGGGGACCAGCGGCGTCTCGACCCTGATGGCGCATGACTGGCCCGGCAACGTACGCGAGCTGCGCAATCTGGCCGAGCGCTACGTGCTGCTAGGTTCGGCCTTCGACTACCGACTCGACATGTTGCTGCAAGGCGTCGAAGCGGATGTCGCCGAGCTGGCTCTGCCGCAACAGGTGGAGCTATTCGAGAAGAGCCTGATCAGCCAGTCGCTGGCTAGCCACCGCGGCAGAATTACCGACGTCTGCCAGCACCTGGGGCTACCGCGCAAGACGCTCTATGACAAGCTGAGAAAATATGGCCTCAAGGCCGAGGATTATCGCCACAAGGCGACTCCTTGAGTCAGCAGGCCCATGAGCAGAGGCCAGGGCGGCAACCAGGGCAGCAGCGCGATGGCGGCCGTCAGCATGGCCAACGAATTGCCGGGCGACTTGAGCGCGAAGGGTTTCATCGCCGTGCCGAAGGAACGCTTGATACGCGCACCGGTAAGATCGACGCTATATATCTCATCCAACAGCAGATGGATGACGAACCCCAGACTGACGGCAATGCCATGCACCCAAGCCAGGCGGGCCGGCTGATCGAGCAACTGGTAGCTCAACGCGGTGGCCGTCAACCCGCACAGCACGGCGGCAAGCTGCGAATGCCAAATGCCACGATGCACGGTGAAGCGGCTGAACACACCCCCAGCGAGGTAGCGCACCACCAGGTATAGCGCTCCGCAGACTACCAGCAGATGACCCGGCGCCAGGCGCGACTGTAACAGCAGGGCCCCGGCCACCACGCTGGGCACCGCCAGTAGATTGAAGATAAGCCGGATCGCCTTGGAACTGTCGGCGTCGATATCGGGCAATATGCCGCCGAAGGTGACCAGCCCGAACACGGCCGCGCCCTGCCAGGGATCCCACAGCCCTACCTGCCAGCCGCCGTGGGCCAGCACGGCACCGCCGATGGCGGCCACGCCAAGATGGGTGCGAAAGTCCGCCATGCGGGACAAGCCTTCCAAGCTGGATATATATCCAGATTATCCTCGTGCCCGCAATGAAAAACAATGGCTTAGGCGCTTTCATCCAGCAAGATTGGCAACCATGTGTTACCCGCCAAGCGCGGCGAGGTACTGATCCTTGAGCTTGACGTAGTT
>NZ_JBYCKL010000006.1:0-9859 GCF_057473365.1 Halomonas sp. TH-94 | reverse complement strand
CCAGGCCGGTGCCCATAGCCTGGAGAAGGCCCAGGGTGGCTCAGGCGTGCTACTGCCCGGTGTGCCCGGCGTCGCCCCGGGCAAGGTCGCGGTGATCGGCGGCGGCGTGGTAGGCGAGAACGCCGCCCGCATGGCACTGGGGTTGGGGGCAGAAGTCACCGTGCTGGACAAGTCGATTGCGCGCCTCGAAGTGCTCGACGACCGCTACCAGGGACGCATGAAGACCGTCTTCTCCACCGCCGACGCCATCGATGAGGCGGTACGCGAGAGCGACCTGATCGTCGGTGCCGTGCTGATCCCCGGCGCCGCCGCGCCGAAGCTGATCACCCGTACGATGCTCGCCGACATGAAGCCCGGCAGCGTACTGGTGGATGTGGCCATCGACCAGGGCGGCTGCTTCGAAACCAGCCGGGCCACCACCCACGCCGAGCCAACCTATATGGTCGACGGTATCGTGCATTACTGCGTGGCCAACATGCCGGGTGCGGTGGCACGTACCTCGACCCAGGCGCTGACCAACGCCACCCTGCCGTTCGTCATCGCCCTGGCCGACAAGGGCTGGAAGCGGGCGCTGGCCGACGATGCCCACTTCCTGCCCGGACTCAACGTCCACGATGGCCAGGTCACCTACCGCGCCGTGGCCGAGGCCTTTGGGCTGAAGAGCGTCGATCCCGCTAGCCTGGTGTAGTAAATGCCTGCGCGAGCGAATCGCTGCGCTGCGGTGCGGTGCGCCGGGGCGGTCGCCTTGACCGCCCCCTCGCGTTACCATAGCGGGCATTTCCGCTAGCAGAGTCCGCCTTCCATGAGTGCAGCATCCCAGAAGACACGCGTTCTCACCGGCATCACCACTACCGGTACCCCGCACCTCGGCAACTATGTCGGCGCCATCAAGCCCGCCATCGCCGCGAGCCAGGACCCCAGCGTGCAGTCCTACTACTTCCTCGCCGACCTGCATGCGCTGATCAAGTGCCAGGACCCCAAGCGAGTGCAGGAGTCGCGCTTGGAGATCGCCGCCACCTGGCTGGCGCTGGGGCTCGATACCGACAACGCCATCTTCTACCGCCAGTCGGACATCCCCGAGATCCCCGAGCTGACCTGGATGCTCTCCTGCGTGTGCGCCAAGGGGTTGATGAACCGCGCCCACGCCTACAAGGCGGCGGTGGCCGAGAACGAGGCCGCCGGAAATCAGGACCCGGACAAGGGCATCACCATGGGCCTGTTCGGCTACCCGGTCCTCATGGCCGCCGACATCCTGATGTTCAATGCCCACAAGGTGCCGGTGGGTCGCGACCAGATCCAGCACATCGAGATGGCTCGCGATGTGGGGGGGCGCTTCAATCACCTGTTCAAAGGCGAGTACTTCACCCTGCCCGAGGCGGTGGTGGACGACGAAGTCGCAGTGCTCAACGGGCTCGACGGCCGCAAGATGTCCAAGAGCTACAACAACACCATTCCGCTGTTCGTCTCGGAGAAGAAGCTGCTCAAGCTGGTACGCAAGATCAAGACCAATTCATTGGAGCCCGGTGAGCCCAAGGATACCGAGGGCTGCACCCTGTTCCAGATATATTCGGCCTTCGCCAGCCGCGAGGAGCGCGAGGCGATGCGCAGCGAGTATGCGAATGGCATCGGCTGGGGCGAGGTCAAGAATCGTCTGTTCGAACATCTCGACGCTCAGCTGCGCGAACCGCGCGAGCGCTATATTGCGCTGATGGAGGACCCGGCGCATATCGAAAGCGTGCTGCAGAAGGGAGCCGAGCGTGCCCGCGCCGAAGCTGCGCCGCTCATGGACAAGCTGCGCCAGGCCGTGGGGCTGGGACGTTTCATCTAGCCTTGTAAGGGTCTGGACCAGGGCGCCTTCGGGCGCCCTGATACGTTATGGAGCCTTGCCTGGCGGACTCCGGCTGAGCTTGCCAAGCTACAGGAGCAAATCGAGAGGAGGTGTTCCATGGCCACTGCACTGGAAGCGAAACGGCCGCGACAGATTTCGCTGGCGCTGGGTGCGCTATTGCTGGCCGGCGCCCTGATGGTCGGCCTGGCCTACGGCACGCGCCTGGGCCTGTTGATGATCGTCGGGGCGCTGCTGGGCGTGTCGCTTTATCATGCCGCCTTCGGCTTCACTGCCGCCTGGCGTGTGTTAATCAGCGAACGACGCGGGCGTGGGCTACGCGCCCAGATGGTGATGCTGGCCATCGCCGTGCTGCTGTTCTTCCCGGTGCTGGGGGCGGGCAGCCTGTGGGGGCAGGAGGTGAGCGGCTTCGTCTCTCCCATTGGCGTCTCGGTGGTGTTCGGCGCCTTCCTGTTCGGTATCGGCATGCAGCTGGGCGGCGGCTGTGCTTCGGGCACCCTTTTCACCGCCGGGGGCGGCAACGCGCGAATGGTCATTACGCTGATCTTCTTCATCGTCGGCTCGGTGATCGGCAGCGCCCATTTCTCCTGGTGGATGGGGCTTCCGGCCTTCCAGCCGGTATCGCTGGTGCAGACTTTCGGTGCGGGCGGCGGTATCGCCGTGAGCCTGGCCCTGTTCGCTGGCATCGCCGCACTGACGATACTGCTGGAGAAGCGTCGCCATGGCCGGCTGGAGGAGGCGCCGCGGGCCAACTTCAGCCAGGGGCGCTGGCTCACCGGCCCCTGGCCGCTGCTGCTGGGGGCGGTGGCGCTGGCGTTGCTCAACTTCGCCACCCTGGCACTGGCCGGTCGCCCTTGGGGCATCACGTCGGCCTTTGCCCTGTGGGGTGCCAAAGTCTACGAGTTCATCGGTGGCGACGTAAGCCAGTGGGGCTACTGGCAAAGTTCGGCCAATGCCGCCGCACTGCGCGCCAGTGTGTGGAGCGACATCACTACGGTGATGAACGTGGGCATCATTCTTGGGGCCATGGTGGCGGCGACTCTGGCGGGACGCTTCGCCCCGACGCTGCGCATTCCGCTTGGCTCGGTGGTGGCGGCGGTGGTTGGCGGGTTGATGCTGGGCTATGGTGCCCGGCTGGCCTTCGGCTGCAACATCGGCGCTTATTTCAGTGGCATAGCGTCGGGCAGCCTGCACGGCTGGGTGTGGCTGGTGGCGGGTTTTGCCGGCAACGCTTTCGGCGTGCGACTGCGCCCGCTGTTCTTCGACCGCTCGCCCGGCGACAACACCCGGGCCAAGACGAGCTGATGCGCCATGGCGGTGGAGGCATGGTAGAGTTGGCGCCAAGGCGCCCACAGAGCGCTCGGGAAGCGTTGTGCATCCGACTGCGCCTCCCTACGGCCCGGTTCCAGTCACCGTATCGAGATCAGAGATGCCCGAAAGCAAACGTCCACTCTATATTCCCTACGCTGGTCCTTCGTTGCTCGAGATGCCACTGCTCAACAAGGGCAGTGCCTTTTCCCGAGAGGAGCGACTCGAGTTCAATCTGATCGGTCTGCTGCCGCAGAACGTGGAGTCCATCGAGGAGCAGGCCGAGCGCGCCTACCGCCAGTATCAGCAGTGCTATAGCGACCTGGACCGGCATATCCATCTGCGTGCGATCCAGGACGACAACGAGACGCTCTATTACCATATGGTCATGGAGCATCTCGAGGAGATGCTGCCGATCATCTACACCCCTACGGTGGGACAGGCCTGCGAGGAGTTCTCCAATATTTATCGGAGTCACCGCGGCCTGTTCATCAGCTACCCTGATCGTGACTATATCGACGACATCTTGCGCAGTGCCACCAAGGGCAAGGTCCGAGTGATCGTGGTGACCGACGGTGAGCGCATTCTAGGCCTCGGCGACCAGGGTATCGGCGGCATGGGCATCCCTATCGGCAAGCTGGCGCTCTATACCGCCTGCGGCGGCATCAGCCCTGCCTATACCTTGCCGATCATGCTCGACGTGGGCACCAACAACCAGGCGCTGCTCGACGACCCCATGTACATGGGCTGGCGTCACCCGCGTATTTCCCAGGAGGAGTACGACGCCTTCCTCGAGGATTTCATCGCCGCGGTGAAGCGCCGTTGGCCCAATGTCCTGCTGCAGTTCGAGGACTTCGCCCAGGCCAATGCGGTGCCGCTGCTGGAGCGCTATCGCGATCAGCTGTGTTGCTTCAATGATGACGTGCAGGGTACTGCAGCGGTTGCCGTGGGCACCCTGATGGCGGCCTGCCAGGCCCGCGACGAGACCATTGCCGACCAGCGTGTGGTATTCGTCGGCGCAGGCTCCGCCGGCTGCGGTATCGCCGAACAGGTCGTCATCGCCATGCAGGCCGAAGGCTTGTCCGAGAAGGAGGCGCGGCGGCGGGTCTTCATGGTCGACCGCGAGGGGCTGGTCACCAGCGATCAGGCATGGCTGCGCGACTTCCAGAGGCGTCTGGCCCACGACCCGGCACTGGTCGAGAGTTGGCAAAATCAGTCACTGCTGGAGGTGGCGCGCCACATCAAACCCACGGTGCTGATCGGTGTCTCGGGGCAGCCGGGGCTGTTCTCCGAAGACGTGGTGCGCGCCATGCATGCCGGATGCGAGCGGCCTGTGATCATGCCGCTCTCCAACCCCACCTCACGCGCCGAAGCCACACCGGCAGACGTGATCGAGTGGACCGACGGTCAGGCCCTGGTGGCGACCGGCAGCCCCTTTGCGCCAGTGGTTCACGACGGCAAGACCTACCCCATCGCCCAGTGTAACAACGCCTACATCTTCCCCGGCATCGGTCTGGGTGTGGTGGCCAGTGGCGCCAAGCGTGTCACGGACGCCATGCTCATGGCGGCCTCTCGCGCGCTGGCCCGCGAGGCGCCGCTGGTGAAGGAAGGCAAAGGATCCTTGCTGCCGGCTCTGTCGCAGATCCGCGAACTGTCCAAGGCCATTGCCTTCGACGTGGCCGCCCAGGCCCAGCAGGAGGGCGTGGCGTTGCGCACCGACGGCATCAAGCTGCGTCAGGCCATCGAGCGCAGCAGCTGGACGCCGGAATATCGCGGCTACCGTCGCCGCTCGTTCTGATAGCGCACTAAGCCATGTAATGACAAAGGCCCTGCCGGTTTCCCGGCAGGGCCTTTCGCGTGAGAGCAGGTTGGTGGGGTGAGCCTACACGGCGCCTATCATCCGCCGTAGCACGTAATGGAGAATGCCACCGTGACGGTAGTACTCCAGCTCGTTGGCGGTGTCGATGCGGCATAGGACGTCGATGCTCTTTTCGCCCTTGTCGCTCTTTACCCTGACCGTGACCTTGCCCCCTGGGGAGAGGTCGGCCAGGCCTTCGATAGAGATCGTCTCGTCGCCGGTCAGACCCAGGCTCTGGCGATTTTCCCCTGCGGAAAACTGCAGCGGTACCACGCCCATGCCGATCAGGTTGGAGCGGTGGATGCGCTCGTAGGATTCGGCGATGACGGCGCGCACGCCGAGCAGTCGCGTGCCCTTGGCTGCCCAGTCGCGGGAGGAGCCGGTACCGTACTCCTTGCCGGCCACCACGACGAGCGGCGTATCCTGCTCCTGGTACTTCATGGCGGCATCGTAGATCGCCATCTGTTCGCCGGAGGGGACATGCCGGGTTTCGCCGCCCACCACGCCATCGAGCATCTCGTTTCTAATGCGCACGTTGGCGAAGGTGCCGCGCATCATCACTTCATGGTTGCCGCGGCGTGAGCCGTAGGAGTTGAAGTCCACCGGCTTGATGCCGTGCTCCTGCAAGTAGCGGCCAGCAGGGCTGTCGGGCTTGATCGAACCGGCCGGCGAGATATGGTCGGTGGTCACCGAGTCGCCGAGTATCGCCAGAATGTGGGCGTCCTTGACGTCTTCGATGGGATCCGGGTCGCGGCGCATGCCCTCGAAGAATGGCGGGTGCTGAATGTAGGTGGAGTTAGGCGACCACTCATAGACCTTGCTTTGCGGTACCTGGAGCGACTTCCAGATGTCGTCACCTTCGAAAACCTCGGCATACTCCTTGCGGAACATCTCCGTCTTTACCTTCTGTACCGCATTGGCGATATCGGCCTGGGACGGCCAGATGTCCTTCAGGTAGACAGGGTTGCCCTCCCCGTCTTCGCCCAGAGGATCGCGGGTCAGGTCGAGACGCACGTTGCCGGCCAAGGCATAGGCGACCACCAGCGGCGGCGAGGCGAGCCAATTGGTCTTCACCAGTGGATGGATGCGCCCCTCGAAGTTGCGATTGCCCGACAGCACCGCGGCCACGGTGATGTCGCCCTCTTCGACCGCCTTTTCGATAGCCGGCGGCAGTGGGCCCGAGTTGCCGATGCAGGTGGTACAGCCATAGCCCACCAGGTTGAAGCCCAGAGCGTCGAGATCGCTTTGCACGCCGCCGGCCTCGAGATACTCGGTCACCACCTTCGAGCCGGGCGCCAGCGAGGTCTTCACCCAGGGTTTGGTCTTGAGCCCCTTGGCATGGGCGTTGCGTGCCAGCAGCCCGGCGGCCATCATGACGCTGGGGTTGGAGGTGTTGGTACACGAGGTGATGGCGGCAATGACCACGGCGCCGGGGTTGAGCATGAACTGCTCGCCGTCCAGCTCCACGTTCTGGCTGGCGTGATGGTGGTAGCTATCGTGCACGCCCACCGCCGTCTGGCCGCCCTCTGAATAGAGGCGCCCCTTCTCTTCGCTGGGGGGCGTCTTGCCGCTCTTCTCGCCCTCCATCAGCTTCTCGAAGGTGGCTTTCATGTCGGTCAGTGCGACCCGATCCTGAGGCCGTTTGGGACCGGCAAGGCTGGCTTCGACATCACCGAGGTCGAGATGCAGGGTGTCGCTGAAGACCGGCTCGTCGCCGGGCTCCCGCCACAGCCCCTGGGCCTTGCTGTACGCCTCCACCAGGTTGATATGCTCATCCTCACGCCCGGTCAGGCGCAGGTAAGCGAGCGTTTCGTCATCGACCGGGAAGAAGCCGCAGGTGGCCCCGTATTCCGGTGCCATATTGGCGATGGTGGCACGGTCGGCCAGCGGCAGATCCGCCAGGCCATCGCCGTAGAACTCGACGAACTTGCCTACCACGCCGTGGCTTCGCAGCATCTGGGTCACCGTCAACACCAGATCGGTCGCGGTGATGCCCTCCTTGAGCCTGCCGGTGAGCTTGAAACCCACGACCTCCGGTATCAACATCGACACCGGCTGGCCGAGCATGGCCGCCTCGGCTTCGATGCCGCCTACCCCCCAGCCGAGGACGCCTAGGCCGTTGATCATGGTGGTGTGGGAATCGGTGCCAACCAGCGTATCGGGATAGGCGAAGGTCTTGTCGTTCTCCTGCTTGGTCCACACCGTCCGGCCCAGATACTCCAGATTGACCTGGTGGCAGATACCGGTGCCCGGCGGCACCACGCGGAAGTTGTCGAAGGCGTCCTGTCCCCAGCGCAGGAATTCATAGCGCTCCTGGTTGCGCTCCATTTCGATGGCAACGTTGTCCTTGAACGCGCTGGGATTGCCGAACTTGTCGACCATCACCGAGTGATCGATCACCAGATCCACGGGCGACAGAGGGTTGATGCGCGAGGGATCATCGCCGAGCTTTTCCACGGCAGCACGCATCGAAGCCAGATCCACCACGCCGGGTACGCCGGTGAAGTCCTGCATCAACACTCGCGCTGGGCGATAGCCGATTTCACGGTTGGAGCGTCCGCCCTGCTGCCAGTCGACCAGGGCTTGCATGTCCTCGCGCGCCACGCTGGGGTCGTCGGCAAAGCGCAGCTGGTTTTCCAGCAGGATCTTCAGGGTCTTCGGCAGCCGGTCTATGTTGCCTAGGGTCTTGGCTGCCTCGGGCAGGCTGTAGAAGTGGAAAGTGGTACCGCCGGCGACCAGGGTCTGCAGGGTATTCGGCGTCTCGTCACGGCTCATGAAGGCCTCCTGTCACGGTAGGGAACGGTCCTTTTCATCGGTCTCATGCCTAACACATGGTCATGATAGGCCCCCCTTTCAAGCGCTGCCCAAGGTTTCTATGCTGAACGGGTCGGTTGCGTAGCGCTGCCATGCCGGTGGGCGGCGCTCGTGATACCAAGGGAGCCCGCGCCATGCACGAAGATCAGCTTGATAGCCATCCGGTCCACTGCCCCTATTGCAGCACGGCCTTCGACCTGCTGGTGGACATCTCTCAGGGAAGCCAGGAAACCTGGGAGGACTGCCCCTACTGCTGCGCGCCGATTCAGCTCAGGATCGAGATTTCACCTGTCACCGGCGATCTGGAAGACCTGAGGGTGGGGCGCGACGATGACGTGCTGTGAAGGAAGGCGAGAAGGGGGAGTGAGCGAGCTGATATAATGGCCGCCACCTGCCCCGGACCGGGGCGAAACATGACAAGCCTCATTCCGTTTTCGAGCTGCGAGGATCTCTTCATGAGCGAAGCGCGTCACGAACGCCTGATCATTCTGGGCTCAGGCCCGGCCGGCTATACCGCTGCCGTGTACGCGGCCCGAGCCAATCTCAAGCCGTTGCTGATCACCGGCATCCAGGCTGGCGGCCAACTGACCACGACCACCGACGTGGACAACTGGCCCGGCGACGATGCCGGCGTTCAGGGCCCGGAGCTCATGGAGCGCATGAAGCGTCACGCCGAGCGTTTCGATACCGAAGTGCTGTTCGACCATATTCACGAGGTCGACTTGCGAAACCGGCCCTTCACCCTGAAGGGTGATAGTGGCAGCTATACCTGCGATGCCCTCATCGTGGCCACCGGTGCCAGCGCCCGCTATCTGGGGTTGCCCTCGGAGCAGCAGTTCATGGGGCAAGGGGTCTCGGCCTGTGCCACCTGTGACGGTTTCTTCTATCGCAACAAGGAAGTGGTGGTGGTGGGGGGCGGCAATACCGCCGTGGAGGAAGCGCTCTACCTTTCCAACATTGCCTCCAAGGTGACCCTGGTGCACCGGCGCGACAGCCTGCGCGCCGAGAAAATCCTACAGGACAAGCTGCGTGAGAAGGCCGCGAGCGGAAACGTGGTGCTCGAATGGAACCACGTGCTGGAGGAGGTGCTGGGCGACGCCAGCGGCGTGACCGGGGTGCGTATCCGCTCCACCGTCGACGACAGCGTGAAGGAGCTCGAGGCGCCCGGCGTGTTCATCGCCATCGGTCACAGCCCCAACACCGGCATCTTCGAAGGCCAGTTGGAGATGCACGACGGGTACATCAAGGTCCAATCCGGCCTCGACGGCAATGCCACCGCCACCAGCATTCCCGGCGTGTTCGCCGCCGGCGACGTGATGGACCACGTTTACCGCCAGGCGGTCACATCCGCAGGCACCGGCTGTATGGCGGCACTCGATGCGGAGCGTTACCTGGACGACCTGTAAGTTCAGGCCCCGGGAATTGCTTGGCCATGAGCCCGCGTCTTGCCTGACGACAGGTCAGTAGTGCGGCGGCACTTCGTCCTCTGGGCGCGGTGCCGCCATGTCGACATCCTGCAGCGACCGCTGCTGGTCGCGTAGCTTCTCTTGCATCAACGAGTTGATCCTTTCCAGCTGGGCCAGCCGTCTATCCTGGGCGGCAACGGCCTCGTCGAGCGTGTCCAGCCAGTGTTCCTGGAAGGCGATACGGCTTTCCAGCGCCTCGAGGCGAGCGGCGAGCGCATGCTCGGGGCTCATGCTAGAATCGTCGCGCTGCGTGTCGCTGTTCATCGTGACACCTTCATTGGGCGATGGGGCTCGGGTCGTGTCGTCATTGAGCATCCTGTTTCACACATTCCACATAACAAGTGAGCAATACGGATCCATGAATCGCAAGGTCATCTTTCGCTGTACGTTGATCAGCCTGTTGCTGGCGCTGCCGGCACCGTTGCTGATCGTTCTGTTCGTCTCGCTGACCGGCGGCGAACTCGCACCCCAGCTGTTCGCCCTCCTCGAGGTCGACGGCGTGGCCTCGGTCTATCTCGCTGTGGCGGCAGCGGTATTCGTTGCACTGCTGATCGCCACCCTCGTCAT
>NZ_JBYCKL010000005.1:0-16845 GCF_057473365.1 Halomonas sp. TH-94 | reverse complement strand
TCAGTCTTTCAACCCCAGGTTGGCGGTGCTGGCCGACGCGGAGAACGACGACCGCGAGATCGGTGAGGTCAAGTGGTTCAACGTCAACAAGGGGTACGGCTTCATCAAGCGCGAGAGCGGAGAGGACGTATTCGTCCATTTCCGCGCCATTCGCGGCCGCGGACACCGTACCCTGGCCGAAGGGCAGAAGGTGCGGTATTACGTGATCGAGAATGAGCGGGGGCTGCAAGCCGACGACGTCACCGTCATTACTTAGGTGTGGCAAAAAGCGGCTGCGCTCGCCAGCTTTCGCAAGCTGTTAAGGCTTCAAGGACATCGCCCCGCTTCGGCGGGGCGATGTCGTTTCGGGTCACTGCCCGGAGTCGGGCCAGTCGATGGCGCCTTCGCTGCCGTCGGGCAGCACTTGCCAGAAGCGGTCCGGCTCGTCGCCGGGCTGCCAACCGCCCAACGAGCAGCGCACTTCACAGCCGAGCGTGGCGGCCGCGTCGCGAGCGCAGTCACAGTCGCGTGGCCATGGGGTGTGCGGGCTGTCGAGCCACAGGCTGGCGAAGCCGTCAGCCGCTTTCTCCACCAGTAGAACCGGCACCTCGTGCCCTTCATATTGGCCGCGTGACTGCCACTTGTTACGTCCGGCAGCACGCAGCGGAGCGGCATCCAGCTTGTCGCCGAGCCAGGCGTTGATGGCCTCGATCGGCGCCTGGCGCAGGTAGACCTCGATATCCGGATAGCTCAGCTGGCTGTCGTGCTGATGTGGCATGGTGAACTCTCTTGGCATATTCAGGGCTGAGCAGTGCCGTTGACGAAGAGCTTCTTCAGAATCGCTTCATAGATTCGGCTCAGGTCGTCCAGGTCGGCGGCGCGTACGCGTTCGTTGGTCTGGTGAATGGTGGCGTTGCGTGGTCCCAGCTCTACCACCTGGCTGCCCAGTGTGGCAATGAAGCGCCCGTCGGATGTGCCGCCGCTGGTGGAGAGCTTGGGCCGTCGGCCGAGAACGGTTTCGACGCCATGCAGTGCAGCGTCCACCAGTTCGCCTTCCGCAGTCAGGAACGGTTCGCCGTTCAGCGTCCAGTCGAGCTGGTACTCGAGCCCGTGGGCATCGAGGATCGCCTGGGTCCGGGCCTTGAGCTGTTCATGGGTCACTTCGGTGGAAAAACGGAAATTGAACACCACTTCCACGTCGCCGGGGATGACGTTGGTGGCGCCGGTGCCGGCGCGAATGTTGGAGAGCTGGAAACTGGTGGCCGGGAAGAAGTCGTTGCCGCTGTCCCAGTGTTCCTTGACCAGCGCATCCAGGGCCGGCATGGCCTGGTGGATAGGGTTGCGCGCCAGATGAGGGTAGGCCACATGGCCCTGGATACCCTTGACGTGCAGCAGGCCACCCAGCGAGCCGCGCCGGCCGTTCTTGATCACGTCGCCCAGCATGTCGGTGGAAGAGGGTTCGCCGACAATGCAGTAATCGAGCCGTTCGTGGCGTTCACGCAACAGCTCGACCACCGCACGGGTGCCGTCCACTGCGGGCCCTTCCTCGTCGGAGGTGATCAGAAAAGCGATGCGGCCGTGATGGTCGGGGTGGGCGCTGACGAAGCGCTCCACTGCGGTGATCATTGCCGCCAGGCTGCCTTTCATGTCGGCCGCTCCGCGGCCGCGTAGCATGCCGTCATCGTCGATGCTGGGTTCGAAGGGCGGTGTGTCCCAATGCACGTGCGGGCCGCTCGGCACCACGTCGGTATGACCGGCAAAGGCCAGCACGGGTCCATGGTGACCGTGGGTCGCCCAGAAATTCTCCACGTCGCCGAAGGGAAGGCGCTCGATATGGAAGCCGAGCCGTTCCAGGCGCTCGATCATCAGCGTCTGGCAGCCCAGGTCGTCCGGGGTGACCGAAGGGCGTCGGATCAGCTCCATGGCCAGGGCCAGGGTAGGGGACAGGTCTTGCGTCGTCTCGGACATACGGTGTACCGGGTGGCGGCGGGGGGCGCCGCAAGGGCGCCCCCTTTACGCTTCAATTGTGGGCGTGGAGTGCTTCGTTGAGGGCAATGGCGCTCTTGTTGGTCAGGCACTCGATGCGTCCGTTCTGCGAGTTACGGCGCAACAGAAGATCGCTCTGGCCGGCCAGCTCGCGGGCAGCCACGGTCTTGACCTCCTGGCCCTGGTCGTCGAGCAGGGTGACCTTGGCGCCGGCGGTAATGTAGAGCCCCGCCTCCACGGTGCAGCGGTCTCCCAGGGGAATGCCGATGCCGGCATTGGCGCCGATCAGGCAACCCTCGCCGACCTTGATGACGATGTTGCCACCGCCGGAGAGGGTGCCCATGGTGGAGCAGCCGCCGCCCAGATCCGAGCCCTTGCCCACCAGCACGCCGGCGGAGATACGCCCCTCGATCATGCCGGGGCCCTCGGTGCCGGCGTTGAAGTTGACGAAGCCCTCGTGCATGACGGTGGTGCCTTCCCCGAGGTAGGCGCCCAGGCGCACTCGGGCGGTATCGGCGATACGCACCCCGCTGGGCACCACGTAGTCGGTCATCTTGGGGAACTTGTCGACGCAGTCCACCGACAGCGTGCGACCCTCCAGGCGTGCCTTGAGACGTCTGGCGGGGAGCTCCTCGATGTCGATCGGGCCTTCGCTGCTCCAGGCCACGTTGCGCAGCAGGCCGAACATGCCGGTCAGGTCGACGCCATGCGGCTTGACCAGACGATGCGACAGCAGGTGCAGCTTGAGGTACACCTCGGGGGCGCTCTGCGGTGCCGTGTCGCTGGCGAGAAAGGTGGCGACCAGCGGGCGCTGGCTGGCAGCCAGTGCCTCGGCCAGTTCGGCCTGGGCCACATGGCCTGCGCCCTTGAGCGCCTCGGCGATCTTGGCGCAGTGCTCCGGCAGGAAACTGACGGCGCCGTTGCCTGCAGGGATGTCGAGCACCTTGCCGACGGCTTCCACCAGGGTGGCATCCGGTTTGAACAGCGGGGCCGGGTAATAGATTTCCAACCAGTCGCCCTGGGTGTTCTGGGTGCCGATTCCGAAGGCAAAACTCAACATGGGGTGTCCTCGTGTCGTGATGGAAATGGGGTCAGCCTTTGAGGTCGTCGTAGTCGCCGTCGCGGTAGCCGACGCGAATTTCGTCGCCGGTGTCGAGCAGCGGACGCTTGAGCAGGGTGGGGTTGGCCATGATCAGCGCACGAGCCTTGTTGGCATCGACGTCCTGCTTGTCCTCTTCGGCAAGATTGCGCCAGGTGGTGCTGCGTCGGTTGAGGATCTCCAGCACCGGTGTCCGCTCGAGTATGTGCTCGAGCAGCGCCGCCGAGAGGCCATCCTCGCGCAGGTCGTGAATCTGGTAGGGCAGACCCTTCTCGTCCAGGGCCTTGCGCGCCTTGCGGCAGGTATCGCAGTTCTTGATCACGAACAGGGTCGCCATCATGTCCTCCTTTCGACGAAACGACGAATTCGATAGGCGGCTTCGACAGTGGGTTCGAGTTCGGCCACCAGTGCCAGGCGAATGCGGCCCGCGCCGGGATTTGCCCCTCGCTCGTCCGCGCGCTCCATCCCGCCGCCGACAGCGGGGCGGCCCATATAGGAGCCGGGCAGCACACTGACGTGTTCGGCAGCGAAAAGCGCCCGGGTGAACGCCTCGTCGTCGCCACCCGGCACTGCCGGCCATAAGTAGAAGCTGGCCTCGGGTACCGGGAATTCAAGTACCGGCGCGAGAATCTCGCTGACAGCGGCGAACTTCTCGCGATAGGCATCGCGGTTGGCACGTACGTGAGCTTCGTCGTTCCAGGCGGTGATCGAGGCGTACTGAAGCGGCAGCGACATGGCGCAGCCGTGGTAGGTGCGGTAGCGCTTGAAGGGGGCGATCAATTCAGCGTCGCCCGCCACGAAGCCGGAGCGCAGTCCGGGCAGGTTGGAGCGTTTCGACAGCGAGTGAAACACCAGGCAGCGATGGAAGTCGTGGCGACCCAAGGCGGCGCACGCTTCCAGTAGCCCTGGAGGCGGCGTGTTCTCGTCCAGGTAGAGCTCGGAGTAGCACTCGTCGGAGGCGATGATGAAGTCGAACTCGTCGGCCAGCGCAATGAGCTTCTCGAACTCGGCGCGCGGCGTCACCGCCCCGGTGGGGTTGCCCGGCGAGCAGAGGAAAAGGATCTGAACGTCGCGCCAAGTAGCCGCCGGCACGGCATCAAAGTCGGGGCGAAAGCCATTCTCTGCCCGACAATCGAGATAAAGTGGCTGGCCGCCGGCGAGCAGGGTGGCGCCTTCGTAGATCTGGTAGAAAGGGTTGGGTACCGCGACGCGGGCTGGACGCGAGCGGTCGAGTGCGGCCTGGACGAAGGCGAAGATCGCCTCGCGGGTGCCGTTGACCGGCAGTACCTGGCGCTCGGGGTCGAGCCCTGCGAGGTGGAAGCGGCGGCGGGCCCAGCCGGCGATGGCATCGCGCAGCTCGGCAATGCCGGCCGTGGCGGGGTAGCGGGCGAAGTCGAGCTGGTGTTCGTGCAGCGTCTTCAGTGCCCCGGCGAAGGGCGCATGCTGCGGCTCGCCGACGGTCAGCGGAATGTGCGCAAGCCCTTCGGGTGGCGCCACGCCGGCCTTCAGCGCGGCGAGTTTCTCGAAGGGGTAAGGCTTCAGGGCGTCGAGATCGGGGTTCATCGGTGTCCAGGCGCCGGGAAGCGGCGTCGTTGTCATGGCTGCAGGCAGACCGACGATTATAGGGAAGGCCCCGGCCGGCCTCAAACCAATACGCGGCAGGTTTCAGCCTGCCACGTCGAGCATGTCGATCAGCCGCTTGCGCAACTGCTGCTGGCGCTCCGGGTCGGTCAACGGCTGGCCGGATTTGTCGGTGATGAAGAAAACGTCTTCCACCCGCTCGCCCAGGGTGGCGATCTTGGCCGCCGAAAGCGAAATGTCCTGTTCCATGAAGATGCGTCCGACACGGGCCAGCAGGCCGGGACGGTCGGGGGCGGTCAGCTCCAGCAGGGTGCGCTCGTTGGCCGGGTCCTGCTCGATGATGACTTCGGTCGGGACCTTGAAGTGGCGCAGCTGGCGCGGGGTGTGCCGGGTGACGATCTGCGGGTAGTCATCAGGGTCGTCGAGCTCTTCCACCAGGTGTGAGCGGATCTCCTCGATGCGGTTTTGGTCGCGTATGGCCCGCCCCAAGTCTTCGAGCACGATGAATGTATTGAGTGTACAGTCGTTGCTCGACGTGGCGATGCGGGCGTCGTGGATCGACAGACCCAGCTGTTCCATGGCCGCCGCGGTGGCGGCGAACAGATCGTCCACCGAGCGGGTGTGGATGAACACCTTGGTACCGCCGTCGGACATGTCGTCGGTGGGCGCGCTGATCAGGATCAGCGGCAGCGTCGACCCGCCGTGGGCGAGAATGCCCATGGTCTGCCAGACGATTTCGCTGGGGGCGTACTGCAGGAAGTACTCCTCCCCCAACTGCTGCCACAGGCGCTCGACCCGCGCCAGGTCGGCGCCCACCGTGGCCAGCAGCGAACGTGCCTCGTTGCGCGTTTCGGCGACCCATTCTTCTCGGTCGAGCGGATTGTCCAGCCCGCGGCGCAGGGCGCGCTTGGTCTCGGCGTGCAGCTGGCGCAGCAGCGACGCCCGCCAACCGTTCCACAGCGTCGGGTTGGTGGCGTTGATGTCGGCGACCGTCAGTACGTAGAGATGGTCCAGGCGTGCCTCGTCGCCAACGTGGGCCGCGAATTCGCGGATCACGTCGGGGTCGGTGATATCGCGCTTCTGAGCCACCATCGACATCACCAGATGGTTCTCCACCAGCCAGCTGACCAGCCGCGTGTCGCGGCTGGAAAGGCCGTGGCGTTCGGCAAAGCGCTCCACGTCGCGGGCGCCTAGAATCGAGTGGTCACCGCCACGGCCCTTGCCGATATCGTGATACAGGCCGGCTATCCATAGCAGCTCCAGCTTGGGCAACTGGTGCACCAGCGCCGCCGCTACCGGGAACTCCTCGCGAGCTTCGGGTTTGCGGAACTGATGGATGAACTTGAGCAGGCGCAGGGTGTGAGCGTCCACGGTATAGATGTGGAACAGGTCGTGCTGCATCAACCCCACGGCCTGGCCGAATTCAGGCAGATACTTGCCCAGCACGCCGTAGCGGTTCATGCGCCTGAGCTGACGCGCCACGTTGCCGCTGGAGCGCAGCAGCGACATGAACAGGTGCTGATGCTGTGCATCGTCGCGGTAGAGGTCGTCGATCAGATGTCGATGATCGCGAATCAGCCGGATGGTATCGGCACGCACCCCTTCGACGTCGGGGTGCTCCGCCATCAGCAGGAACAGCTCGAGCAGCGCATAGGGGTGGTCGCGGAAGACGGATCGGGTGCGCGCCTTGATGTAGCCGCCTTCGATCACGAAACGTTCATTCAGATCCGTCGTTTCCAGCCGCTCGCCACCATGCAGGATGGCCTCGTCGAAGTGCTGCAGCAGCATGTCGTTGAGCCCGGCCAGCGCCGTGACGTGGCGATAATAGCGCTTCATGAACTGCTCGACGGCCAGCCGCTCGGGGGTATCGCGAAAGCCGAACAGCTCGGCGATGGTGCGCTGGTGGTCGAACAGCAGGCGATCCTCGGCGCGCCCGGTGAGCATGTGCAGGGCGTAGCGTACCTGCCACAGGAAAGCCTGGCCCTGGCTCAGGATGCGCAGTTCTGCGTCGTTCATGAAGCCGTTGGCCACCAGATCCTCGTAGCGCTGGCTGCCGAAGTGGCGTTTGGCCACCCAGCCGATCATCTGAATGTCGCGCAGTCCGCCCGGCGAGCTCTTGATATTGGGTTCGAGGTGGTACTCGGAGTTGTTGAAACGATGGTGACGGGTGATCTGCTCCTGCCACTTGGCCTCGAAGAAACGGTCGGAGGGCCACAGGCGCTCGGGAGCGATGCGCGCTTTCATCGCCTCGCGCAGGGCTTCGGGGCCGGCCAGGGTGCGCGATTCCATCAGGTTGGTGATGATGGTGATGTCGCCCTCGGCTTCGCGCTCGCAGTCGGCCAGTGAACGCACGCTGTGGCCGATCTCCAGCCCGATATCCCAGAGCAGGGTAATGAAGGCGGTCAGCGCTTCCCGGTAAGGGGTGTCGTCGTCCTGCCCGAGCAGCAGCATCAGGTCGACGTCGGAGTGCGGGTGCAGCTCGCCGCGGCCATAGCCGCCCACGGCAAGCAGCGCGACGCCGTCGTCGGGCCAGTCGTGCAGCGACCACGCCACGCCGAGCAGCTGGTCCAGGCACCAGGCGCGGCCGTGCACCAGGTCGCGAATGTCGGCGCCGGCATGGAAGCGTTCATCGAGCCGCTGCTGGATATCGCGCAGCGCCGCCTTGAACGGGGCGATGGGCGAGCGGGTGCCGGCTAGCTCGCTGCGAAAGGTGGCGGCATCGAACAGCGTCTCGTCGGGCGCGAAGCGATAGTGGTGCAGCAGCATGTAAGGCTCGACTCAGTGGTCGAGGAAGGTGAGGTCTTCCTCGTGGCGTGCCGTAAGCACTTCGACGCCGGTCTCGGTGACCAGCAGGGTGTGCTCCCACTGGGCGGACAGGCTCTTGTCCCGAGTCACCGCGGTCCAGCCGTCGCGCAGCACCTTGGTCTGATGACCGCCGACGTTGATCATCGGCTCGATGGTGAAGCACATGCCGGCGGCCAGGGTGGCGTCGGCCTCGGGAGCGTAGCCGTCATAGTGCAGCACCTGCGGGTCCTCGTGGAAGGTGGCGCCGATGCCATGGCCGCAGAAATCGCGGACCACCGAGTAGCCGTTGGCCTCGGCGTGCTGCTGAATGGCGCGGGCAAGCTCGGAAAGGCGCACGCCGGGGCGCACCAGGGCAATGCTGCGGTACAGGCACTCCTGAGTCACGCGGCAGAGCCGCTCACCCTGGATGTTCTCGCCGACGATGAACATGACGCTGGAGTCGCCGTGGTAGCCATCGGCAGTCTTCACGGTGACATCGATGTTCATGATGTCGCCCTTCTTCAGCTTCTTGTCGAAGTCGGGTATGCCGTGACACACCACGTGGTTGAGCGAGGTGCAGATCGACTTGGGAAAGCCGTGATAGTCGAGCGGGGCCGGCGTGGAGCCCAGCTCATTGACGATGTAATCGTGGCAAAGACGGTCGAGTTCGCCGGTGGTTACGCCTGCCGTGACGTGGGGCGCAATCATCTCCAGCACGCTGGCCGCCTGACGGCCGGCCTCGCGCATCTTCTCGATCTCGTCGGGCGTCTTGATGGGTATGTTCATGGAGTCTCGGTTCAGAGGGGTTGCGGCGCCGGCAGCGTGGCAATGGACGGCGGGCGACTTCATCTCGTGGATGAACTATGGTATAAAGCCGCGCGCTTTCCTGCAATCGTCGCTGTTCGGCTTAACGAACGGCGGTCAATACAGAAAGGCGTTGGCGGCGAGCCGTATGAGGCGCCTGGCGCAGCACGGTTCGTACCGTTAATTCAACAGCCTTGAAAACACACACGCACCGGCACATGGTCCCGGGTGCTGCCGCGGTTTTTTTACCCGGCGGTCGGATCCATGGGGTGCGTGGAGGCCTAACCCGATTTTCAGGAGTCATCCATGGCACACGTCAATATGCGCGATCTGCTCAAGGCAGGCGCACACTTCGGTCACCAGACCCGTTACTGGAACCCGAAGATGGGCAAGTTCATCTTCGGCGCTCGTAACAAGATCCACATCATCAACCTCGAGCACACCCTGCCGGCCCTCAATGAGGTGATCGACGTGGTCGAGAAGATGGCCGCTTCCAACAACAAGATCATGTTCGTCGGCACCAAGCGCAGTGCGAGCAAGATCATCAAGGAAGAGGCCAACCGCGTTGGCATGCCTTTCGTCAACCACCGCTGGCTCGGCGGCATGCTGACCAACTACAAGACCATCCGTCAGTCGATCAAGCGTCTGCGTGACCTCGAGTCCATGCGCGAGGACGGCACCTTCGAGAAGCTGACCAAGAAAGAGGTCCTGATGGCGACCCGCGAGCAGGACAAGCTCGAGCGTTCCATCGGCGGTATCAAGGAAATGGGCGGCCTGCCCGACGCGCTGTTCGTGATCGACGTGGATCACGAGCGCATCGCCATCAACGAGGCGAACAAGCTCGGCATTCCGGTCATCGGCGTGGTGGATACCAACTCCGATCCCGATGGCGTCGACTACGTGATTCCCGGCAACGATGACTCCATCCGTGCCATCCAGATCTACGTCAAGGCGATCGCTGACGCCTGTGCGCGTGCGAAGGAAGGCCGTCCCGACGAGTTCGTCGAGGTCACCGAAGGTGAAAGTGGCGACGCCACTGCCGCTGCCGAGTAACGGCGAAAGCCCCGAGCCGGCGGTGCCGGCTCGGGTGGGCGGTGCCCCAAGGCGGCCGCCCGCCATCGCTTCGCTGCGGCGGAGCGTGACTCCACCGGGCCCAAGGGCCCGGCGCCCTTATTCCCAGGTCGAACCTACCGGGTTCCACTTATTCAAGAGGTGAACACCATGGCAGCGATCAGCGCCTCCCAGGTCAAGGAACTTCGCGAGCGTACCGGACTCGGCATGATGGAGTGCAAGAAGGCACTCACCGAGGCGGACGGGGACATCGAAGTCGCCATCGAAAACCTGCGCAAGAGCTCGGGCCTCAAGGCCGCCAAGAAGGCCGGACGCACCGCCGCCGAAGGCGCCGTGGCGACCCGTGTCGCCGAGGACGGCAGCTACGGCGTGGTGGTCGAGATCAACTCCGAGACCGACTTCGTCGCCCGTGACGACAACTTCAAGGCCTTTGCCGACAAAGTGGCCAACGCTTTCTTCGCCGCCAAGAGCGAAGACGTTGCCGCGGTGATGGCAGGTGAGCTCGAAACCGCTCGTGAGCAGCTGGTACAGAAGATCGGCGAGAACATCGGCGTGCGTCGCTGTGCCGTCGTCGAGGCGCCGGAAGGTGCGCTGGTGGGCGAATACGTCCATGGCGGCCGTATCGGCGTGCTTACCGTCCTCAAGGGTGGCAATGCCGAAGTGGCCAAGGACGTCGCCATGCACGTGGCTGCGATCAATCCGGCCGTGGCACTTCCCGAGGACATGCCTCAGGAGCAGCTCGACAAGGAAAAGGCGATCATCCTGGCCCAGCCTGACATGGCCGGCAAGCCCGAGCAGATCGCCGAGAAGATGGTCGAAGGCCGCCTCAAGAAGTACCTGGCCGAGAACAGCCTGACCGAGCAACCCTTCGTCAAGGATCCGAACCAGTCCGTCGCCGAGTTCGTCAAGGCGGCCGGCGGTGAAGTGCTCGGTTTCACCCGTTTCGAGGTGGGCGAGGGTATCGAGAAGGAAGAGGTCGACTTCGCCAAGGAAGTCATGGAACAGGCTGGCCGTCGCTAAGGTCAGAGGTTCCAGCTCGATGATGGCGTGCGCGCGAGCGCACGCCTTCTCGTATCCGGCCCATACGCCGGCTGTAGTAGAGTCGCTCCATCCCCGTGACGCCCAGGAGAGTTGCCATGCCCACATCCGATAACGTCGATAATCCCGCCAAGGCTCGTAGCGAGAAATCAAAGTACAAGCGCATCCTGCTCAAGCTGTCCGGTGAGGCGCTGATGGGAGAGCATGACTTCGGCATTGACCCCAAGGTGCTGGATCGCATGGCGCTGGAGATCGGCCAACTGGTGGGTATCGGGGTTCAGGTGGGCATCGTGGTGGGGGGTGGCAATCTGTTTCGTGGCGCCGCCCTCAACGCGGCGGGCATGGACCGGGTCACCGGCGATCACATGGGCATGCTGGCGACGGTGATGAACGCCCTGGCCATGCGCGATGCCCTCGAGCGCTCCAACATTCGCTCGCGGGTGATGTCGGCGATCCCCATGAGCGGCGTGGTGGAACACTACGACCGTCGTACGGCCATTCGCTACCTCACCTCCGGGGACGTGGTATTGTTCTCCGCCGGCACCGGAAATCCCTTCTTCACTACCGATTCCGCTGCCTGCTTGCGCGGCATCGAGATCGATGCCGACGTGGTGGTCAAGGCCACCAAGGTGGACGGCGTCTATGACAAGGACCCGGTGAAGCACGCCGATGCGGTCAAGTACGATCATCTGAGCTACGATGATGCGCTCGACCAGAAGCTCGGCATCATGGATTTGACCGCTATCTGCCTGGTGCGGGACCATGACATGCCGGTTCGCGTCTTCAACATGAACAAGTCGGGCGCCCTGCTGAACCTGGTGATGGGTGGCAAGGAAGGCACGCTGATAGACAGAGGTTGATACCGTGATCAATGACATACAGAAAGATGCGGAAAGTCGCATGAAGAAGAGCCTCGATGCCCTTCATGCCAACTTCAACAAGATTCGTATCGGGCGTGCTCACTCAAGCATTCTCGATTCGGTCACCGTGGATTACTACGGCAGTCAGGTACCGCTCAATCAGGTCGCGTCGGTCAACATCGAAGACGCCCGCACCCTTTCCGTGGTGCCTTGGGAGCAGAACCTGGTGCCGAAGATCGAGAAGGCGATCATGACCTCCGATCTGGGGCTCAATCCGTCGAGCGCAGGTAACGTGATTCGCGTGCCGATGCCGATGCTCACCGAGGAGACCCGCAAAGGTTACATCAAGCAGGCGCGCTCCGAAGCCGAGAACGCCCGCGTGGCAATACGTAACGTCCGCCGCGAT
Organism: Halomonas sp. TH-94; assembly: GCF_057473365.1. Classification (NCBI taxonomy): domain Bacteria; kingdom Pseudomonadati; phylum Pseudomonadota; class Gammaproteobacteria; order Oceanospirillales; family Halomonadaceae; genus Halomonas; species Halomonas sp. TH-94. The sequence goes on along the minus strand of NZ_JBYCKL010000005.1, from coordinate 5,237 downwards.
GCCAACAGCGACCTCAAGGCGCTGCTCAAGGACAAAGAGATTTCCGAAGATGAGCAGCATCGCGCCGAAGAGACGATCCAGAAGCTGACCGACAAGTACATTGCCGAGATCGACAAGCAGCTCGAAGTGAAGGAACACGACCTGATGCAGGTCTGACGAGCAGCGCCGGGCGCGCTGGCTACCAGCCGCTCGGTTCTCATACTGCCATTACGAGACATCATGACGTCAGCGCAGACCTCTGCATCCAAGATGCCACCGAAGCCGCCTGGCGATGGCCTGCCGCGCCACGTGGCGATCATCATGGACGGCAACAATCGCTGGGCACGAGCGCATGGGCTTTCCGGCATCCGCGGGCATCGGGCCGGCGTCGAGGCCGTGCGCTCGGTGATCCGGCGTGCCGCCGAGCGCGGCATCGAAACCCTGACCCTGTTCGCCTTCTCCAGCGAGAACTGGCGCCGTCCCGAGGCGGAAGTCAGCGCGTTGATGGAGCTGTTTCTCATCGCGCTCAAGCGAGAAGTGAAAAAGCTGCATCACAATGGCATCCGCCTCTCCGTAATCGGCGATCGAAGCGCCTTTTCCAGCTCGATTCAGAAATACATCGACAAGGCCGAGGCGCTGACCCGCGACAACCGGCGCATGCATCTGGTGGTCGCCGCCAATTACGGCGGACGTTGGGACATTGCCATGGCTGCGCGTCGCCTGGCCGAGCGTGCCTTGAGCGGAGAGCTGGATCCGGCCGGGATCGATGAGTACACCCTTCAGGACGAGCTGTGTCTGGCCGGTGAGGCGCCGGTGGACTTGTGCATACGCACCAGTGGCGAACAGCGAATCTCCAACTTCCTGCTTTGGCAAATGGCCTATGCAGAACTCTATTTCACCCCGCTGCTATGGCCCGATTTCGACGGCGAGGCCTTCGATATGGCAGTGGATGATTTCCGCAGGCGGCAGCGCCGTTTCGGCATGACCGACGAACAGATCGAGGCTGAAGGTGCTTAGACAGCGAGTCATTACGGCAGCGTGGCTGGCGCCGCTGATGCTGGCCGGCCTGTTCGGCCTTTCGGGCGGTCTCTTCGCCACCTTTACCGGCGTCATCGTACTGCTGGCCGCCTGGGAGTGGACCAATCTGGCCGGGGTGGCCGATGTGCGCCGTCGTGTGGCGCTGGTGGCAGCCCTGGCGTTGCTGATGGCGCTGCTATGGGCATTCGGGGCCGCCCTGGCGGCGTGGCCACTGTGGCTGGCAGTGGTCGGCTGGGCCGTCAATCTCTTCTGGGTCACTCGCTATCCGGCGAGAAGCGAGCAGTGGCAAAGCACGTCCATGCGCCTGACCATGGGGCTGTGGGTGCTGCTGCCGGCCTGGATTGGCTTCAACGTGCTGCGCGATACCGGCGGCATATGGCTGCTCTATGTGCTGCTGCTGGTCTGGGGGGCCGATATCGGTGCCTACTTCAGCGGCCGCGCCTGGGGCAAGCGCAAGCTGGCACCGGCGGTCAGCCCCGGCAAGTCCTGGGAAGGGGTGGCCGGCGGCCTCGCCGTGACACTGGGCCTGGCGCTGCTGTTCGCCGTCTGGCAGGGGCTGGGCGTGGCGGCCGGTCTGGGGCTGGTGGTGGCGACCGTGGTGGTGACGCTGGTCTCGGTACTCGGCGATCTGCTCGAGAGCATGCTCAAGCGCTTTCGCGGCATCAAGGACTCCAGCAATCTGCTGCCCGGCCATGGTGGCGTGCTAGACCGTATCGACAGCCTGACGGCAGCGGTGCCACTGTTCGCTCTGCTCTCTCTCGGAGTGCTGTAGCATGAGCGAGCCCCGCCGCCAGCAGGGCGTGACGGTGCTGGGGTCCACCGGCTCCATCGGCACCAGTACGCTCGACGTGATCGCACGACATCCCGAGCGCTACCGCATTCATGCATTGACCGCGCACCGCTCCCGCGAGACGCTGTTGGCCCAGTGTCTGCGCCATCGTCCCAGCCTGGCGGTGCTCGACGAGGAGCACGACGCTGCGTGGCTGCGCGATCGCCTCCTGCAGGCGGGCCTGCACACCGAAGTGCGTGCCGGGCGCGAAGCGCTCAACGACGTGGCCAGCGATGTCGAGGCCGACGTGGTGATGGCCGCTATCGTGGGGGCCGCGGGACTGCTGCCTACACTTGCTGCGGTGCGTGCGGGCAAGCGTGTGCTGCTGGCCAACAAGGAAGCGCTGGTGATGTCCGGCGCCCTGTTCATGGACGCGGTGCTGCGCCATGGGGCCACACTGCTGCCGATAGACTCCGAACATAATGCCATCTACCAGTGTCTACCACCCGAGCACCGCGGCGGCCTGTCTCGTCACGGCGTGACCCAGCTGCTGTTGACGGCCTCGGGAGGCCCCTTTCGCGGCTGGTCTCGCGAACGTCTGGCCACGGTCACTCCGGAGCAAGCCTGTGCCCACCCCAACTGGTCGATGGGGCGAAAGATCTCGGTGGACAGCGCCACGCTGATGAACAAGGGGCTGGAGCTGATCGAGGCGTGCTGGCTGTTCGATGCCCGGCCCGAGCAGGTGCAGGTGGTAGTGCACCCCCAGAGCGTGATTCACTCCATGGCCGCCTACAGTGACGGCTCGGTGCTGGCGCAGTTGGGCAACCCGGACATGCGCACGCCGATCGCCTATGGCCTGGCCTGGCCGGAGCGCATCGAGGCCGGCGTCGAGTCGCTGGATTTGTTCCAGATCGCCCGGCTCGATTTCGAGGCTCCCGACGAGACGGCCTTTCCCTGCCTGCGGCTGGCGCGTCAGGCCATGCAAGCGGGTGGCACGGCGCCGGCAGTGCTCAACGGTGCCAATGAGGTGGCCGTCGATGCCTTCCTCGAGGGTCGCTTGAGCTTTACGGCAATCGGTGAGCTGGTGGATGACATCCTCGGCGCATTGCCGGTTGAGGACGGCGGCGACCTGGAAACCATCCTCGGAGCCGATGCCCGGGCGCGTCAGGCGGCGCATGAGTGGCTGAAACGGGTTTGAGCCGCTTCTTGCCGACGACGATGTTGCTTTTTTCAAGGAGGCTGTCTTGGGCCTGATCCAAAACGTGCTGGCCGTCATCGTGGTGTTGGGGCTTTTGATCACCTTCCACGAATACGGTCATTACTGGGTGGCGCGCCGCTGCGGTGTCAGGGTGCTGCGCTTCTCGGTCGGCTTCGGTAAGCCGCTCTGGTCCCGTGTCGACCGTCACGGGACCGAGTTCGCTGTGGCGGCGATTCCGCTTGGCGGTTACGTGAAGATGCTGGACGAGCGCGAAGCCCCGGTTCCCGACGACCAGCTCCACGAGACGTTCAATCGCAAGACGGTGTGGCAGCGCATTGCCATTGTCGCAGCGGGGCCGCTGGCCAACTTCCTGCTTGCCATCGTGGCCTACTGGGCGCTGTTCGTCGCCGGTACCACGACGGTGGCTCCGGTGATCGGCGAGGTGGCGCCCGACTCGCCGGCGGCCCGCAGCGGCCTGCAGGGGGGGCAGGAGATCGTCGCGGTACAGGGCAATGCCGTACGCTCCTGGGACGAGATCAATCTGCGGCTGATCGCCCAGATCGGTGCCAGCGGTGAGCTGACGTTCGACGCACGCGACGACGCCGGCTCGAGCGCCCGCGAATTCCGCCTGCCGGTGGAAAACTACCTGGTTCGCCAGGACCCACCCCAGCCGCTGGCCACGCTGGGCATCACGCCTTGGCAGCCGCGCTTTCCCGCCGTGCTGGGCCAGGTAATGGAAGGTGAGGCCGCCGCGGAGGCCGGCCTTCAGAGCGGTGATGAGATTCTTGCGGTCAACGAAGTCGACATCCAGGAGTGGATGGACTTCGTCAGCGTGGTACGGGCCAATCCCGGCGAGCCGCTGGAGCTCACCGTGGCGCGCGGCGACGAGCGTCTGGCGCTGACGCTGGTGCCAGGCTCGCGAGAACTCGATACGGGCGGTGCCATCGGCTACGTAGGGGCCGGCGTCGTGGCGGTGGAGTGGCCCGAGGAGTTTCGCCGCGAAATCCGTTACGGCCCCGTGGCGGCCGTGGGGCAGGCCCTTAGCAGAACCGGCGAAATGACGGTGCTGACGGTCGATGCCATTCGCAAGATGCTGGTGGGCCTGATCTCTCCGACCAATCTCTCCGGGCCGATCACCATCGCTCAGGTGGCAGGTGACACGGCACGCACGGGATTGGAGAGCTTCGTCAGCTTTCTGGCCTATCTCTCCATCAGTCTGGCCGTTCTGAATCTACTGCCGATTCCGGTGCTTGACGGGGGGCATCTGCTTTATTATTTCGTCGAAGCGGTTCGTGGCCGGCCGGTATCGGAGCGAACCCAGGCACTGGGATTACGCATCGGGCTGGCCCTGGTCGGCACTCTGATGTTGATGGCGCTCTATTTCGATCTGATGCGTCTCTGGTAGCGAGCGCCCCCGGCAGGGGGCATAGGGAGGCGGAGCCACGCTCCGCCTTGTCAGTCACCCGCACATATGTATATGGTGCCTGTCTGGACAGGCAGGCGGATCAACGCGAGCGAAGCGACTGCATGAATATCAAGACCCTCGGACTGGCGGCTCTGCTGCTGGCCGGCTCCACTACGGTGCTGGCCGAACCTTTCGAAGTAACCGACATTCGCGTGGAGGGGCTGCAGCGGGTATCCGCCGCCTCCGTCTTCAACGCCTTCCCCATCAGTGCGCGAGACCGAGTGGACGATCGCGAGCTGGCCGAAGCGGCCCGTAATCTGTTCGCCACCGGTCTGTTCGAGGACATTCAGCTCGCCCGCGATGGCAACGTGCTGGTAATCCAGGTAGTCGAGCGACCGACAATCTCTCGCCTCAACATCAGCGGCAACCGTCGGCTCTCCGAGGAGGACCTGCGCCGCGGCCTGCGTGAAGGCGGGCTCGCGGAAGGACAGGTGCTTCAGCTTTCCACCCTCGAAGACATCCAGCGTGAGCTGGAAGGCGTCTATCAGGCCCAGGGTCGCTACAGCGCTCGTATCGAGACCAACGTGCGCGAAATCGACGAGGGGCGTGTCCAGGTCGATATCGACATCAACGAAGGTGCGGTGGCGACGATCCGGCAGATCAACATCGTCGGCAATCGCCAGTTCGATGATGACGAGTTGCGCAACGTGTTCGAGCTCAACGACCGCCCCGGCCGTTTCTTCGGCTGGTTCTCTCGCGACGAATATTCGCGTGAGGCGCTGGCAGGGGACCTGGAGCGGCTGCGCTCCTTCTATCTCGACCGTGGCTACGTCAACTTCGACATCACC